>JAEMPT010000095.1 GCA_022759165.1 Thermoprotei archaeon | reverse complement strand
GATCTACCTTCACCACCCTCCTACCAGCTCTTTCAGCCTTGTAGGAGAGGTTGCTCATGAGCTTGGTTACATCTATTTTTAAATAGCTATAAAAGCATTTCTATAAGGGGGCTATCCATCCCCCACCTTACGGAGGGGACTTCCGCCTCATTAACTCCCAGCTAAGTTAAAGATATATTCACGTTGTTATCCATTCAAAGAACCTTCTCGATAGTGATGAAGCTTACCTTTTAGGCACGCCTTTCTGGAATTGGGAAATCAAATCATCGTCAAGCAATGAAGCGAGAAGATACCCTGGATTATTGCACAAAGGTTTATGTATATACAAAATTGTTTAACGGTCTATAGTGAAAAATTTATAGGTAGTTCCAACATGCTTTTTACGTGTGACAGCAGGAGTATTTCCATAGTCCATTCGTCGATAAGGTCTTGCTTAGCTGATATATTGCTCAGTAAAGGATATTCGGCGAATAAAGTTGGGAAGCTTTTGAAGATCACAGGAGCAGCCGTTTCTTACTATAAAAAAGGACAGAGGGGTGCTCATTTGAAGGAAAAAATCATGGGCAACCCGAGATACTACTCTATGCTCGAAGAGATCGCAAATATGTTGATTGAAGACGATGGCAAGGGTTATTTAGAGCCTGTCATCGAAGATATGATATGTAGGCTATGTAGGGAGCTAAGAAAGAGCGACCTAATTAAGAACTTAGACTAAACGTTGCTCTCAAATTCATCCATCTCTGAGATATTTCTCTGGATTTCCCCGAAAAGTTCCTCCAACCCCTCTTCGCTCACACTTGAAATTGGTACGAAGTCTATTCCGATTTCTGCAAGCAAATTGGCGAACGTTTCCATTAGCTCTCTAGTAGAAGCTCTCTTAAGTTGGGATACTTTTTCCGTTATTAAAATTGGATCTTCCTTCAATGATAGAAGTTCTTCAATCCTTTCTCTTTCAACGGTATCTATCTTAGTAATAACATTAATCTGTGGAAATCTGTGTCTCAAGCTAGCACTATAGGACAATAGCATCATTGATATGAAACCATCTATTCTTGTAGCGAATATCACATCGATGAGAAACAATACAACCGTTCTATTTTTTGGAGCAATCCGTTCCAGCAGAAGATTCCCCGTTGGCCTATAAGCGAACAGCTCCATCTGCCCGGGCATATCTATAATGTTGTATTCTTTCTCTATTTTTTCTACCTCTTTGGCCACTTCTCCTAGTTTAGTATATAGCAGATCCATACTCACGAGGAGAGCGCCATTAGGACCCAGTCCTCTGTTCAAAGCTATTTCTCTAGCGTTGACGAACTCTCTAACGTCAAGGTCTGGAGCGTAGGGAAGAGATTCAACAGCAGGGTCAAAATTTATCCTTGAGACGCTGATTCCATTATATTCCAGCCAATCCGCTAACGATTGAGTTAGCGTGGTTTTCCCAGATCCTGCGGGACCTATCAGTGCTATATATTTGCTCCGGCCGGGCATTTCAAAGCACCACGTTCATCTTGTAACCACAGTACGGGCACTTTCCCTCATCCGTTAAAAGATTTTTCTTTACTAGATATCCTTCTCTCTCGATGACTAGCTTTCCGCATCTAGGGCAATATGTGTTCTCCAGAGGATGCCCCCACACGTTTCCAATATAAACATGCTTCAACCCAGCATCTTTCGCTATGTTTGCAAGCTTTTCTAGCACCCTAACGCTAGTTGGAGGTATATCTGACATTTTATATTGAGGATAGAACCTAAGGAGGTGAAAGGGCGTCTCCTCTCCTAGCTCTCCTGCGATCCAATTCGCTAACCTTCTCAAATCTTCCTCCTTATCCCCAATTTCGGGAACTATTAGGTTTGTGACCTCTATGAATACTTTTTTCTCTCTGAGAAGTTTCAAGAAGTTGTAGATCGGTGAAGGGTCCGGCACGGACATATACTTTCTGTAGAATTCGGTATTCCCACTTGCTTTGAAATCTACCGTGGCTGCATCTAAATATGGGTAGAATTCCTCTAGCGCTTCCTTGCTCATATAACCGTTCGTTACCATTGTGGTGAACAGTCCCTCCTCCTTCGCTAGCCTAGCAACATCATACATATACTCGAAGAATATAGTTGGCTCGTTGTAGGTGAAGGAGATGCCATCCGCTTTGTACTTTTTAGCAAGCGATATTACTTCTTCTGGTGACATGTATTCTCCATAAAGCCCCCTCTCAAGTCTCGCTTGGCTTATTTCCCAGTTTTGGCAGAACTTGCAAAAGAAGTTGCAACCAACAGTCGATATCGAAAGGACGCTCGATGACGGCTTGTAATGCATCAATGGCTTTTTTTCAATGGGATCAACAGCGACTGCGCTCAAAAGACCATAAACATATGTATATAATTTTCCGTCCACATTCTTCCTCACGCCGCAAACACCGAATTTTCCGGGGGCTATTATACAATACCTGCTACAAAGAAGGCACTTGACGTAGTTATCTTTCGGATGGTTTATCCACAAAGAAGCAAGCTTTACGTTATTCATAGACTTCGAACCCCACTGGGATATTTACTTCAATACCTTTCATTAGTAAATTCACATTCACCCATTTTTTATTTGGATCCCTGTAAAGCACTCTAGTCCCACAGTTTTGGCATATAGCAGAGTATTCATTATCTTTCCCGCGTTTTGGCATATTCCCTCTAACGAGAGGTTTACCGCAATTCTGACACTTAACATAATCTAATTCAAAGTCCCCTAAAGAAATGTCATGAATATATATTCTCTTACTCAGCTCAGCTGAAATAAGCTTCCTATAATCGAACTCCGACAAAATGAAAAGATGTATAGGAGTGCCATTGGGTATTTCCTTCATTATTCCTATTGCATCTGACAGTTCTCCTTTATTATGAACACCGATATGTACCTCCTTCCATAGGTTAGAAGTAAAAAGAAGTTCGAGGTAATTTTCCGTTTTACTTGAGCTCAAAGGAAGTAAAAGGTCGATGGACAAGTAATTGATGCCTTCAATTGAAAGGGGATTCAGCTCGAGCATAGGTAGAGTAAAGCCCACGCCGAGATCGACTTGGTGTTTTTTAGCCAACTCTGAAAAGATACCCAGCTCTTCTGATGAGGCATTCCTACAGGCTATATAGAAGAGCAAAGAGGGTTTATAGGTGTTAATGACTTTCTCTAGTATATTTTCGCTTAGATCCAATTCCTTCAGCTTTCCTATTGAGTACCATTGGGGAGGATGAAAATTAATGCAACTCCCTGAAAAAATCTCAATTACTTCCCTTAAGAGTGAATAATGATATAAATAGAGCCTTTCATTTATTGTGAGAAATGCCCCGCCTATTTTCATCTTTTTATCGCCTCCCTGGAGAAGTGCTTCGATCAATCAGCACCTTGCCGTCAGCTTCTATTCTTAACACCCTGTGAACTGGAATTATTGTCCCGTCTACCAATAAAATTTGATCTAGCTGCGTTATGCCAGCTATCTCTTCGCCTGAAATTACTTTTACTCCTTGATTGACCATCCTATCTTTAATATATATTCTATATTTGTTTTTTACCTTAGAATACCTGATCTCCTTTAATATGCCAAGTATGGTCTTCCTCGTCATGATATGCAAAAGTCACCTCCTATGTTTATAAAACAAATTCGCTTCTATTCGGAAACACGGAAAGGTCAAAGATATATGTTGGATGTTCCCCCCCTCCTTTTCGAGAGGAGGTTCTTCGAGTGCAGGAGGTTTAAGAGGTTCTCAGCCAACTCTTCTGAGAATATGCTTGAAAGATCCTTAGCTTCAACGCATCCGTTTATAGCTAGGAGCGCGCTTATTTTCTCTGAGGCGATTTTTGAAAGTTCTCCTTTTAACAGTGGAAAGAATGTATTTATATATCCCTCGATGACAGCTGCGCTTACTTGCTTTGGGGAGCATAGAGTGTAGATCCTGTCGTTCTCCGCCATTTTTGAAATCAGCCTGAGCCTATTTGGAAAACCGTCAAGCGATATGATAATCCTGGTCCTTCTCTGCAGTGGTGTCATATGGACGAGATCCTCTATTTCCTTCGACGTAGAATGGACCAATTCCTTCAGCTTGTAATTGCTAGTAGCATTTGACAGGCCCCTTATTTCAGCCGCCTTCCTAAGGGCTAACTCTTCATCTTCCATATAGCTTGAAAGCTGAGCTGTCTCTTTCAAGGCTGAAGATAAGGCATAAGCGATTCCAGCCAAATATTTAGAAAGGTAGGCAGAAACGAAATAGTCTGTGCCATATATCACGCGTTCTTTTTCCTTTTCGAGAGATGCTTCAACCGGTTCTATCCAATTTAATACGCCACCTAAATCCTCGGTAGTTGACTTCCTATGGATCGTCCTCAACGGGCAAAGTACCCCGTCAATAAATGGGCATCTCGAGCTACCCCTGTACTTGTAGCATTCTAATTTTTCACCTTTGCTCCGGCAGAGCGAGGTAAACTTTGGTACTATTTCCACAGAGTACATGAGTTTCCTATAAGCCTTCAAGATATGGTAAGCGTAAAAAGCAACATAAGGGATCATATGGAAAATCTTGGCATAATTCAGCTGAAATAATTTGGTTAATTCGTTCGACTCTTTTTGCGCATTTATCCTAGGAATGATGATTAGTTCTTCGTTAACTTTAATCCCTAAGTAAACTCCTCCTTTCCACGAAACTAACTCTACCTGCCTGCCAAGATCTTCAATTTTCTGTAATAAGAGCCCCTCTAGGCCTGACGTTTCCTGTAAAAGGAGGTATCCTTTAGAGCCTTTTGCGGTTTCAAGGGGAATCCCCACTTTTTGCGAAAAAAGCGAAAGGAATTTTTCGGTTCCGGCTCCAATTATTCTGCCTCCATTTCCGGAAAGAGGAAACCCCTTAGTGCATCTGTCGAGATCAAGGCATTCGGCAATTCGCTGGAGGTACTTAGAGACAGCGATCTCAGGGAGAATGTTCTCTGCTACTTCACCGCAAATCCTCAAATATCCTAGTTCACGGCAGCTCGCTTTGCTAAAAGCATCTTCTGACAATTGCCTCAATCCTGCCTGTCCAGGATAGGACAGCATATCGAAAGTATTATTTTTATAGAGGATCTAAAAATCTTTCTCATGCATTTTAGAAGAAACTCGATACGGTGAAGCGATTGCACGTGCTTTACTCAGAAAAAAAATTGAGAAAGGGCCTGATGAGAGTAAAGGTCGAGACGGATGAGCAGCGAGTAATTCAAAGTATTACCATCACGGGTGATTTCTTTCTCCTACCAGAAGATGCTCTATGGAAACTTGAGGAGCGTCTCAAAGGAGCTAAGCTAGAACGAAATGAAATTATAAAAAAGATTGAGCAGGTTTTTGAGGAGACGGGGGGGATCGTAGTTGGTTCTACACCACAGGAGATTGCGGAAGTGATTTTGGAGGCGAGAGAACCTTGACGGAAAAGCTCCGAGTGCTTCTGACGGAGTTTCCAGAAAACTCTCACCTTAACCTCGCATTTGAGGAGGCATTTTTTCTGAGCAGATGCAGCGAATGGACCAGCGACGTTTTAAGAATCTGGAGGAACGAAAAAGCCGTAGTTATAGGCGTTTTTCAGAAGGCGGAAGAAGAGGTGGACCTTGACTTCGCAAACAGCAATAGCATACAAATAGTTAGGAGATTTACAGGAGGAGGAGCAGTCTATCATGATCTGGGCAACATTAACTTTGCCCTTTCAACTAAGATAGAAGGGGAGGGACAAAGAGGGGTGGACTTTCTATATGATCACCTCATATATGGTGCTATAGAGGCTCTTAGATTGCTAGGCTTCAATCCGAGCAAAGAGAACTTCAACGACATAGTTATAGAAGGAAAAAAAGTAATAGGAGTTGCTGGTAGCATAAGAAAAGATTGCGCTTTTCTGCATGGGGCAATGCTATTTTCGACTGATCTAAGCGTCCTTTCAAAAGTATTAAAGGTCCCTCTAAAAAAGCTCCAAGACAAGAAAATCGATTCGGTTAAGTATAGAGTATCAACATTGTCTCAACTGAAGCCAGAAATAGAGCAAAAGGACGTTATACTATCTCTAATTGAAGGATTTACAAAGGTTCTCGGTGCAGAGGGTTATTATTTTGATTTCCCAGATAAAAGGGAAATAGAACTAGCTAGGAGGCTTTATTTGGAAAAGTACTCTACTGTTTCATGGAACTTCGAGAGAAGAAGACCTTAATACCCTTTAAAGCGTTCAGACATATTCGAATCATCTGATTGCGGTGTTAGAAATGGGTCACTGGTTATTTGAGATCGCAGACGCTGTAGAGCAAAGAGCAAAGGTAATGGGCAAGAGGGAAATAGTTCTCAACGGGGGTCTCTCTGTATCTGGGCTCCAGCATATAGGTAGGCTTAGAGGAGAAGTTCTAACTGGTGAGGCCGTCAGAAAGATCTTGGAAAAGAGAGGCTATAAGGTAAAACAAATTATAGTGCTTTATACGCAAGATGCGTGGAAGGGAAAGGAAAAACAGCTGAAGCAATTTGAAGGAGAAGAGGGGAGAAAATACATAGGCTATCCTCTGATAAAAGTTCCAGATCCAAAAGGATGCCATGCCAACTGGGTTGAGCATTATTGGGAAGATTTCGGCGGCGTTTTGGATAAGTTCTCAGATGGTAAAATAGAAGTTGTAAGGACTACCGATTTGTATGCCAAAGAACTTAAGGAAGTTACAAAGGAGTTTATAGAAAAGAGGGAGCTTACCAGAAGCGTGGTAAATAAGTACAGAGGTAGGAATCCCTATCCAGAGGATTGGATTCCAATAGAGCCCGTATGCCAGAATTGCGGGAGGATAGATGGAGCAAAAGCAATAAAGATTGAAGGCGATCTAGTTGAGTACATATGCAAGCACTGCGGATACCATGGAAAGACGAAATTGGAAAACGGTAAGCTGAATTGGAGATTGGAATGGGCTGGAATCTGGAAAGCTCTTGATATAGATTTCGAGCCATTTGGAAAAGACCATGCCACTCCCGGTGGAAGCAGGGACAGCTGCGTCGAATTAGCGACGACTGTACTGAAGATCCAGCCTCCAATAGGATTGCCTTATGAATGGGTAGCGATAAGGCAAGGGAAAAAAGAGATGGATATGGGCTCAAGCGACTTCATTGGTATAACTCCGAAAGAATGGCTGGAAATAGCCGATCCAGAGGTATTGAGATACATATACTTCTCCACTCCGCCAAAGAAGAGGATCGTTATTGACCTGACTGAAATACCGCAATACTATGAGCAGCTATATCATGGAGAAAGGGCTTATTTCATGAGAAAAGAGGGAAAATCGCTGAGCGAGGAAGAAGAAGAGGCAGCCATAAATTATGAGCTTTCGATCTTAACAGATCCGCCTGAAAGGCTTCCCTTCCAACTGTCTTATTATACGGCAGCTCTATTGGTGCAGTCCTTACCAAAAGAAGACATATATGATTCTGCGTTGAAGAGATTGAGGGCATCGAAAATAATAGCTGGAGAACTTAGCGAGTTTGAAAAGGAAAGAATAAAGAGTATACTCATAAAAGCTTCGAATTGGGTAGAAAAATATGCTCCCGAACAAGTCAAATATGCAGTCCGAGCCGAGTTACCAGCTGAATTGAAGGGTTCGCTTAGATTCAAAGACTCGCTGATAGAGCTTGGCAATAAGCTTATATCACTAGAAAATTGGAACGAAGATGAAATTAAAAAGGCAATGATAGAGCATACATCATCCATGAACGATGAAGAAAGGAAGATATTTTACAGAGAGTTTTACATAGTGATGATTGGGAAAGATAGCGGACCAAGGGCCGCTCCATTATTGGCTGCGCTTGGGAAAGATGTGGTAAAAGAAAAGTTGATCGAGAGCTTAGAGTCGAAGTGAAGTTTTTTATCACTTTTTTTCTTCGTTGGTCTCTTTTCTCCGGTTTAGCAAAAATTAGAAAGTTAGTCCAACTATATCCCAAAGGATTTTCAATGACTACCTTTATGGCATTTTTCTAAGAAATACCTCTGAAAGATATAAAATGAGCGTCTTTGACGGCGTTTAATTTTGAGGAGAGCTATTTTTTGTGGAAAAGCTGAAGCTATCTCAGAATTAATTGAGAGAAACCATTCTAATATGATAGTTTTCCTATTATTGCTGAGCATTGTTCTCCTGAGCTCATTCCCATCAACAATTTCATTATCTCTTCTTTTTCCGTCTCAATAGCAAGTGCTACAGATAGAGGTAAAGCTGGAGTGAATGGATAAGATCCGTATCTTATTTTGACCTCCTTCATCAGCTTTCTCTTAAGGAATCTTAGAGCGTAAATCTCCGGGTTCTGCCCTTTTTCAATTGTTGACCCGTATTGAACTATAACTCTAGAGAATAAATTAAGAACTGAATCGCTCTGTAAAGCTTCTAATACATCCTTCCCGGATAGCTTACATCCGTGAGCTTTTTCCAGTAGAGCGTTTACGGCCCTATTTCCTTTTTCACTCTTCGCTACATTTATAGCTATCATAAGGAAGCTTATGTCGATATATGGGCATACTAATTTTAGTACCTCTTCTCTGCGAATCCGCCCAATGCTATCAATTCTTTCCATTATTGAACTCCTCATTTTTAGAAAAAGCGACAGCTGAAGCGTATTTATATCTGCCCCCTCATCCACTGCGCTAATAGCTTCCATAGCTAGCTTTTTTTCGTCTCCTATGAGCAACTTATCGAACGCCTGTTTAATCAAAGGCAAAGCCATGCCAGGAGATAGAGACCCTTGCTCGACTAATGTTCTGAATTTCTCTCCCTCGCTTCTAGGCATAGCTGATACAGCATCTAGGATATTACCTGTAGATTCGAATATCTTTAACGCCAAAATTATAGAAGATGTTTTTTTGTAGAATAATAGCGTCCTTATTAACCCTTCTGCCTCGAATGGAGAAAGAGAAGCGATTCTTTCGATCTTTTCCTGCGAGCTCAGTTCCAATTGGTTTGCCAAATCACTTAAGCTCTTTGTACCTGTGTTTATCTTATAATTGTGCTCTCTGAGTATCTGTGCCATTTTTTCTACACTTTCAGCATCACAAAGCTCACGGAAAGTCTGTTGGGTTAAAAACTTCTCCTTTTGGGCATAGAGCTTGGGGAGGAGATACGAATAGCTCTTCAAGCATATTCACCTAAGAATGTCTCAACGATCCTCTCGACTGCTTTGTCCAAGTTCGCTCTTCCCTTCTCCTCCATCTCAGCTAGTATCTTCTTTTCTTCTTCCTCATACTTTTCTTTAAGTATTTGCTCTTTGATGATCTTACTCTGCTCGAGTTCCTGACCAGCCTCTTTTATCAACTCAACGGATATGTTTTCAAGTTGTTTTAGGATATCCTCAGCTAATGAGATTAGCTCGTCTCCTTTTTTCTTATATTCCTCCAGAATAGCGTTTACTTCACTTTCGAACTTGACGAAGGACCCTATTATTTGGGCGCTTTTCTTCATTCTAATCACCTTGGCTCTTTTTTAGGAATACCATGACGTATCCGCTAAATACTTTTTGAAAAAACGAGGGTCTAAACGCCTCCCCATCTTTTTCATATTCCCGAACCATAGTTTCAAACACTCTGTAAATGTAATATTTTTTCTTTACAGAATTGTAATTTAAAGTTTTTATTATTTGGTTCGTGCTAGGAACGAATGCGACCACCCTGGCAGAAGCAGCAAGCGAATCATATATTGATTCCATAGCTTCCCAAGGCTCAGGAAGATCGAGGAAAAAAGCCTGAAAACCCCTCTCCTCAACGCCTTCCCTAATATCCTTAATGATTATTCTGTCCCTAATGTCGTAGCCAAGTAGGTTCAAATTTCTTACAGCAGTCTCAGCCATATCTTCCCTGATTTCGTAACCCCAATAACTGTCCTTGCTTCCGATAGCCGAGAGAATGTGAGCTGTGAGGAAACCGGAGCCCACTCCAGACTCTCCTACGATGGATCCCTTTCCGATGCCAGAATGCATAAGCATAAGCGCTACGTCTTTCTCGTATATAACTTGACTTTTTCTGGAAAAAAGCGAATAGACAATTTCGCTATAGGTGGGCTTTTGAAAGAAGACGCGGAAGCCGGTGGAAGTTTCAATAATTTCCCCCCAGCTCTTCGTCAATATATCGTTATGCCTTATAGCGCCATACTTTGTTTGTGTCACCTTCCCTGCTTTCAATGTTATTATTCTGTCTTCACCATTTGGAAATAACAGAAGTGCTTTATCACCATCTCTTGGAGCATCAACGAACATCGTTCATCATTCAAAAAATGATCATAGAGTGGGTAATTAAAAAATTGCCAGTTCATACGATAACAACAATGGAACCTTAATGAATATAATGAAAATATCACGTAACTACTCGGATGGCAGCGTCGTTAAATGTATACCTATCGAAGAATTGGCGCTTTTCCCGTAATATTCCTTGAGAAGCTCCCTAGATGCATCCTTTAGCTTCTGCATAGCATCTATATCTCGCATAGAAAGTTGCTTTGAGATGTCTCCCCAGCTCCTCCCTTGAAGTGCCTTAGAGAGAAAGATTATCTCTTCCGTTTCATTCAGCTTTAAATTTTTACCCATGTCGCTTCCGAAATAATAGAGGGCGAGCTCCCACATCAGGTCGCTAACAGCCTCGTAAGTCATAGGGCCATAAACGTAAATCCATAGCCTATCTACGTCCATCTCGTTTAGCTTCGGCGGGTCAGAAGGGATGGCAGAGATACCACGCAATATTCCAAGCGCGACTTCAGCCTCTAAATCGTTGTAGACGTCTCTAAGGCTTTTCAGCAATTTTCTGCGCATATATTTTTCTCCTTCTTCTTGAACTTTTTTCGCTATCTCACTGAGTCCTTTGAGTACTATAACTGTGTATTCTCCGCTGATTGGGTTTCTATCTGGACTAATATGAATCGGTTTGAAACCGTTTTTTATCCAGAACCCCAACAGCTTAGCGTTGACTCCAAAGCCGCTCCCTATCCAATCCAATCTCAGATTGTATGCTTCCTCCTCTAACTTCTTCAAGGCAAAGGAGCCGATCCCTTTCCCTTGCACTTCTGGGTGCGTTGCAATCCTGACCACCCTGAGCCCTTTAAGGAGACCCATTTCCCATATCCTCAGGTGCTTCAGGACCCTATCTGGTATAATGTTACCTGGTATTTTGTTACCCCTCAGCAAAGTCTCAATGGTCTGCTCATCTAAACCTCCCTCTATAGCCACCTGTAGAGAGCACAAAACCTTTTTCGTCTTCTTTGTCATTATAGCCCTAATAAAATGGTGAGGAGCGTCTGCTAACATAGCTAGGTCATCTGGTTGGTTGCGGTAGTGCGCCAGTACATATATCCCAAACAGGCTTCTGAGGATGCCCTCATTTTCCTTATTGAAAAGTTCTTCGGGCTCGAGCTTTACATATTCAAGCTCACCAGAATCAATTTCTTTAATATCTTCTTCAGTAAGGCTATCTGGTTCAGCATCCAAGAGAAGGGATCTGTAGAGCCATGCTTCCACTGGGTCATTCTCTCCATATCTGATTGGTGCCTTCAGTTCGCAAGTTGTTAGCTCTACATTCTTAGCATTTTTAAGCTCCCCGAGAAACCTGACTGAAAAACCCCTTCCTCCTCCTTCATAGCCATGAAGTGTGGCGGAAAAGGCAATTCTGTCATGGTACTTCAAAATATTCATTAGCAATGGAACATGGATCCCGGATGCTTCATCGACCGCGACTATGTCTCCCCTTATTTTGGGGACGCTCATCGGTGGCCAGTATTCTATAGAGTAAAATGGTCCCTGTAGCTCTATGATCGCGCCTCCTTTGCGGACCACGTTAACTTTGTATCCTAATGTTTCAGATGCTTTTTTTGCAAGATTAAATAGAGATTGAACGTTCTGAGGCTCAGGGGAAGTAACTACGATCCTCACTTTGTGCTTCACAGATTTCAACGACTCCGCGATACCTATCAATCCTATCCCTAGAGCACACGATTTTCCTCTCCCCCTATCAGCTACTATGAGAACTACCTTCTTCTTTCCTTTCCTAGGCTTATCGATCAAGCTCTCCAGCGAATTTGCTGCTTTTATTTGATCTGCCGTCACGGCGAGCTCATATAATTTTCTCGGGAATTTTGCTCCTGTGAAAAACTCTTCGTTTAGTTTTTCCATATTTTCTGGCTTCTCTAACTTCACATTGGCACTTTTTAAAAGAGAATCGTTTTCCAAATCGTATATATAAGTCCCTTGAGCTTCAATTAAGGTCTGTACGAACCATTTAATGAACACATGCCTCGGCTCTAAAAATCCGGGGACCAATAGCCTCTGCTTAAATATTGTGAGCTTCTTTTCCCATTCTTTCAGATTAGGCGTTATGAAAACAACGATCCCTCCACCTTTGACGGTCTCCACCAGCCTCCCTAAATCGTTAGGCCTCAGATCGTCAGTTAAATCCAAGATGACGACATCATATGTAGTACCGAGGTACCTTTCACTTTTTTCATATACGTCGATCTCTCTTTGTGCCTTATCCTTTCTCATCTTGAGAAATTGGCGAAAAACCTCTTTCCTTATTCTCGAATCATCCGACTCATCGTGATACATGTATAATATTTTCGGCCTATCTTCCCCTAGCTTATCCAGTTCGAGAGAATAATAATGCGTAAGGTATCCTGCTGCAAATCCCTGCTTTCCAGGATTTCCCCCGGAAAGTACGATCAGCCTCCTATGCCTACTTTCGATATATTTTTTAGTGTTTCTCCTAATTCTATTAACTAATTTCTTATATACGGGGGAAACTTGACTGAGATTTTCAATGATATTTTTCTTAGCGATATCCTCGATTTCTCTTCTGTTTAGCAAAAAATGCACCTCTGCAAAAAAAAGATATTTATCACAAAGTAAGTTTCTTCAACTGCTTTGCTAATCTCGTGTACTTTTCTATATCATCCTTATTCAGAGAGGGTTGTACTTGCTCCATTGCCTTTAAGAAGTACTTCATCTCTACAGGCCTAGCTTCAAGTTTTTCTCTTAAGGCGAGCATTACTGCCTCCCTAACTAAAGCCTCAAGGTCAGCCCCGGTATACCCTTCTGTCATTTCTGCCAGCTTATCGAGATCTACATCAGAAGCTAGAGGCACTTTTCTCGTGTGGATCTTCAGAATGCTCAACCTAGATTGCTTGTCTGGCGGCGGTATGTAAACTAGCCTATCAAATCTCCCTGGTCTTAGAAGTGCGGGGTCAAGTATGTCTGGCCTATTAGTAGCAGCTATGACAACCACGTTTGATAATGGCTGTATTCCGTCCATCTCAGCTAATATCTGGTTCACTATCCTGTCGGTTACCCCGCTAGTATCATACCTGAATCCCCTCGCTGGAGCTATCGAGTCTATTTCATCGAAGAATACGATTGTCGGAGCTACCTGCCTGGCCCTTCGGAATATCTCCCTTATTGCCTTCTCGCTCTCACCGACCCATTTGCTCAATATCTCTGGCCCTCTGACGGCGATGAAGTTGGCCTCGC
>JAEMPT010000033.1 GCA_022759165.1 Thermoprotei archaeon | reverse complement strand
GCGATCCTAGATCCATTGACCTCAACGATTGCAGAGGGCTCGTTCCCCCTATCCATGAAATCCGATTCCCTGTAGCCATATGCATCGAAGAGGTGCGCTTTTCTATACCTAAGAGATATCTCCCCCGATGGTGAGAAGAGAAGGGCCTCGTTGTAGATTTTCCTAGAAGAGGGGTTCTTTGTGAACAGTGTAGCCAATATGCTCGTTCCAAGCCTGGAGGAAAGCTCTTTCATAGCATTCGCGAAGGATCCATCGAGATCTTCCGCCTCCTCATAAACCTTCTCCCTAGGATCTCCGTATGGGTTGTACATGAAGTACTCGGGAGTCACGATTATGTCTGCCGAGGATCCATCGACCGCCTTCTCCAGCTTCTCCAGGTTCCTCCTCTTGTCCTTCCCGCTGCTTATCTGCGCTATCCCTATCCTCATCTTTTTCCCCGTCATTTGAATTCCCTTCCAAAATTTTTCGTAAGCTATATCGAATATATAGCGAGCAAATTTTATATCGGTTATGTTTCTAATCTTTTGCGTTGCGGAGAGGAGGAGATTGTCCTTACATAGAGCTCTAGGCAGGCTGTTCTCTTCTCTTATCATAGGATCTGTCGCTGCCATTTCCTCCTTTTCCCTCATCGAGCTCTTTCACGCCTTCGTTTGGATGAGGGAAATAGTCCTTGAGAAGAACGAGTACGCTATTCTCGCGATCATCCCCCTCGCTCTCATAGCCTCTTACTTCATCGAGATAGAGATCTCGAGCATAAAGAGGCATATTGGGGGGACTGAGCTCGTAATATACTCTTATATAAAGCACGGCGGACGAATAAGCTTGAGAGATACGGTCTCGAGGGCGACAGCGAGCGCTTTAACGATAGGCATGGGCGGGAGCGCTGGAATGGAGGCTCCATCCTTCCTTCTGGGCGGAGGGGTTTCGTCAGCGATGTGGAAGTTGCTAGCCTGGACTGGAATAGATAGGAGAACCGCCCTCCTCTCGGGAGCAGCCGCGGGATTGACTCTGATCATTGGTACCCCCATAGCTTCCGCTGCCTATGCATGCGAAGTCCTTTACAGGAAAGGAGGAGAATGGAGATCCTTCATAGATGCTCTCATATCCTCGCTAACGTCATTCGCGATAGCGAAGTATCTGCTTCATATCTCCTGGATCCCTAGGGTATGGGATATGAGCTTTCCAGGCCTGAGCTATTTTTTTCACGCTATTCTTTTATCCCTGATCTCCTCTTTCGTAGCTCTCCTTTTCATAGCGTCTATGCGCTCTGGTAGAATTATAAACGAGGTCTTGAGCAGAAAGCTAAAGGGAAGATATAGATACGTCTATCTCCTCCTCTCAGCTCTCTCTGGAGCGCTAATAGGATTTGGTTTCATTTTCTTTCCCGAAGCTACCGGTGATGGGAAAAAGGCGATAGAGGAAGCTATCCTAGGGGTCTCATCATTCAGCGCTTCTCCATTTTACCTTGCGATAATGAAGATCATATTCGTGACGCTCACTCTAAACTTCGGAGGGAGCGGCGGTCTATTCGTGCCTCAGGTCTTCATAGGATCCATGGTTGGGCTATCCTATGCATCCTTCTTCAATTTGCCTCCATCTCTCTCCATCATAGTTGGGATCTCATCTTTGCTCTCCGCATGCAGCAAGACGCCTATCGCTGCTGCTCTTTTCGGCTTCGAACTTGGAGGACCTATAGCGGGAGGCTTCGCCCTTCTCTCCTCCTCCATATCTTACGGTGTCACCTATTTCACCAGCATCTACAGCGTTCAGCCAAGAGATAGAAAAGATGAAAGGACGTTATCTCAAGCTTTTAGCCATTAAAGAAGGAGTTTCACTTTAATATAGCAAAAGGCTTATTACTCCGTAAATTTATAGATAACATCGCTACAACATAAACGGAAGGTATGAATTTTGAGTAAAGAAAACGAATCTGAACAAAATGTAACAAAAAAAGTTATGGAGCTTAAACAAGGTGAGAGCTCCATAACCGTAAAGGGAAGGGTTCTTGAAGCAAACGAGCCCAAAACCATAGAGACTAAGAAGGGAACTAGAACCATAAGCGAGGCAGTGATAGGAGACGAAACGGGAAGAGTGAAGATGACTCTTTGGGGAGAGAAGGCTGGGACCGTCGAGGAAGGACAGGCGGTGAAGGTAAGCGGTGCTTGGACTACAGCTTACAGAGGAAAGGTCCAGCTGAACGTCGGGTCGAGCTCAGAGGTAACGCAGATAGACGATAACGAAGTACCGGCTAAGGAGCAGGTTCCAGAGTCGGAGCCAACTGCCCCAGAGGAAGAGAGGAGGGGCGGATTCGAGAGGAGAGGAGGAAGAAGGGACTACAGACAGGGCGGCGGCTTCAGGAGAAGAGAATGGTGAACCCTTAATGAGCTATCCCGATGTGAAGCAGAAGAGATTTCTGAGGAAGGGAGAAGAAGCGGGCACGGACAACGAGAACTTCTACGTTGTTGATGAATCTAATACGACATATGAGCTCTCTGCAGCGGTTTACTACGTTTGGAAGCTTGCCGATGGAACAAAGACCGTGGAGGAAATAGTGAAGCAGGCCAGCGCTGAGCTAAACATGCCCGAAGATGAGCTTCAAGAACCGATCGCCATCATAATGCTTAAGCTTCTCGAGAACAAGCTAGTAGCTGAAAATCTTGAATAAAGTATAAAAATCCCTGGCCCTATATTTTTTGACGGCGGGGAAAAATAGCGGGGTAGGGCAGCCAGGTAGCCCGCGGGAGGTGCGTGGGCTACCGCCCTACTTTTTAAGAAGCTTTTTTGAAACCTTCTACATTCTCGTAAGCACTTAAATGAAGATCTCTCTGGAATAGCTTTAATCTCTATTAGGAAAAGAGCATCAGGTTTTTGAGCTAAGAATTAGAATTATGACCGCTTGATAGGTAAAAAAGCCCTTTTATGAAATATTTAGAGCTTCTGAACTCTTATGGCTGAAACGGGGCAGGAGCTCGCGGCCTGCGCGGCGCACTCATATAGATCCTCGGGCAGCTCGCCCTCTGAAATAGATTCTGTCAGATTGGTCGAGAACTTATCGACTACCCTGTTCTTGCCGTTATCGCTCCCCAATACGAATACCTGTGGGCAAACTGTAGGTGCGACCCCGCATCCTATGCATTGATCTCTGTCGACTGTAACTTTCACCTTGGCCATGAGAAGCACCTATTGCTCTTTATGGAAGAACTATTATTTATATCTTTCAAATATTTTCCCTTCGATACTATCGTCTCAAAGCGAATTCCTGGAAAACTCCTCGAAACTTCAAAAGCTCTGCCATATCGCTCTTAAGGATTTCAAATCGCCAGCCGTCGATATGACAGCTCCATCTGCTTGTTTTTCTATCGCCTTCAGCATATTCGGGAGCTCAGATGGACTTAGGCTAGGCTGGCCCAATTGCTCGAGGACCTTTTCATTCTTCTCAGTCTTAACGATGATGTACGGGTAGAGCTCAACTTTTCTCCTCATCGCGAGCCGCGACACCTCAGCGAACTTATCCATGTTGTCTTGGGAAAGCCTGAGAACGAGGAACTTCTTGAAGCCAGAGCCGAGCCTTTTTTCGATCTCGCTGAGGCTATATCTGAGGCTTATTATAGCTCCGAGCCTCTCTTCAAGGCCATGCTCCTCAGCTATCTTAAAGGCCTCCTCCGTCGAGATTTTCGATGCGCTTCTCCTCTCCTTACCTTCCCCCAATGTGAGGAAGAGGGCATCTATTCCAGAGAGCTCGGATGCTGCTGAAAGGAGGGAAAGGAACATAACCCGGCTCACATCGATGAGCCTCAGATGAGAGAATACTATTGATTCGGGAAAGGAGCTCTTCAGAATGCTTCCAACCACTACGGAGTTAATAGAGGGGTTGCCCAGAGGCGATTCCGGGATATCTATTCCAGAATATGGAGATCCCGGCTTCAGGAATTCCATCGCTTGTTCCAGCCTCCTCCTCCCCTTCCCTAGCTCGAAGGAAATCTCAGCTATCAGCTTCACCCTATTAGCCCTCCTCCTGAAGATCGGCGTCATTTTAAGTTGTGGTAAAAATTAATATATCAATAGCTTAAAAACCCCTTTTGTTTAAGAGAGCACTATAAAAATTTCTATTATGGGAGGACGCGTAAAATGAAGCTCGCTATAGAGTTCTCGGGATCTTTTCCCAGGGATGAGGCTGTATCGAATTTGCACTCGCTAAGAAAATCCGGAGATATAGATGAGAGAACCTTCCTTGAGAAGATCATTGCGAAGGAGCTGAAGCTTGTAGGATCCCTCGACTCCTTAGGCTTCTCGCTCTTCACCGATGGGATGCTTTGGGCTGACGATATATTGAACCCTGTAGCATCTCTGTCTGGTGCGGAGGCTGGAGGCCTCGTCAGATTCTTCGACAACAACTTCTTCGTAAGAGCCCCAATAGTAAAGAAAGAGATATCCTTCATAGAGGGGAACGCTTTGGAAGCTTATGCGAAGTTCCTGAAAGCGTTTCCCGAGGAGAGAAGGGCGAAGCTGAAGGCCCCAATCCCTGGACCGGTGACGCTAGTTCATTTCTCGCAGAATTCTCATTATTCCTCTCATGCGGAGCTTCTCAATGCTTGGGGGAAAAAATTCCTCATCCCGTTGGTGGAGAAGCTAAAAAGCATGGGATTCTCTAGCTTCGAGGTACATGAGCCATCGATCGTTTCAAAAGCCATTTCTCAGGAGCTGAAGGAGGAGGGAGGAAAGCTTTTGGGAGAGATATTCGACTCTTTCAGTGGAAATAGGTTCCTTCTAATGACCTACTTCAGCGCTTCTCTCGTGGACGCGAAGCATCTGTCTTATGCTATTAGAGAGAACTCGATCCTCGGCATAGATCTGTTCACACCATCTGGCTGGCGCCTCGTAAAGAGCCTTTCAGAGAAGTGGGCCTCGCGCATATATTTGGGTTCATTGAACTCGAGGAGCCCCATTCCAGAGAGAAGCTCTAAGCTAAGGGGTTGGGTTGAAAGGGCTGAAGAATTGGGTTTCAGCGAGGTCTTCATGGGCAACAATGCACCGATGGACTTCGTTCCGCCAAGATGGGCGATGGGAAAGCTCAGGAAACTGTCGAGATCCGTATTATCGAAGAAGAGGTGAGATGGGATGAAAGAGATCGAGCTTCCGATATTACCCATATCCGTCATAGGATCTTATCCCAAGCCGAAGTGGCTTAGGGAAGCGATTAGAGCGAGGGCGGAGGGAAAAATCGATGAGGCTCATATGGAGGAGGCTTACAACGATGCTGTATCCTCAGTTGTAAGGGAGCAGGAGCTTCTGGGGGTAGACATACCCTCCGACGGAGAGATGAGGAGGGAGGAGATGGTCGAATACTTCGCAGAGAGGATAGAGGGCTTCAAGTTCTTCGGAAAAGTTAGGGTCTGGGGAAACAACTACTTCAGAAAGCCGGGAATAGTGGGTCCATTGAAATGGAGGGGCCCGATGACGGTCGAGGAGTTCAAGTTCCTCAGATCCGTCTCAACATCACCTGCAGTTAAAGTACCTATAACGGGTCCATATACCATCGCTGACTGGTCATACATAATTTATTACAAGAGCAAGGAAGAGGCGACCTTCGAGATAGCTAAGATAATAAACAGGGAGCTTAAGGCGCTGGAGGAGGCGGGGGCGAACTTCGTTCAGGTGGATGAGCCAGCCCTAACAACGCATCCGGAGGAGATGGAGTGGGCAGTCGAAGCTATTAACGAGGCCGTAAGGGGGCTGAATATAAAGGTTGGCCTCCACGTATGCTACTCCGATTACAGGATACTAAAGCCGTACTATGATAAGCTCAAGGTATCTCAGTTCGCATTGGAATTTGCGAATAGGGGCTTCAGCGATCTGGAAGTGATAAGGGGCTTGAACGTTGAGCTTGGCTTCGGTGTCGTAGACGTACACAATAGATTCGTAGAGTCGCCCGAAGCAGTCGAGGCGGCAATATTGAAGGTACTGAACTACGTAAAGCCCGAGTGTCTATATATAAACCCGGACTGCGGACTGAAGCTACTGCCAAGGAAGATCGCTAGGGAAAAGCTCAGGTCCATAAAGATCGGGACGGAGAGGGTGAGGAAAAAGCTGAACGAGAAGGGCATAATTAAAACATATCTGAAAAGCGAAGTTAACTGCTCCTGAGCTGTTAAAACCGAATGGTCGAAATTTTAAAAGCATCGAAGGGATACTTCAAAACGTTTTTTGTTAAGCTTCTTTTCTCCAAATGAAAAATTAAAAAATATGTATGGTTTCGGTCTTAAACCGTTAGGCCGACTGCTTCCCTTTCTCCCACCATTTAGGTCCTTCAAGTATCCTTGCCATCAACGTTGATACAGCCACGTCTCCTTCGGCGTTGATCATCGTTCTAAGCATGTCCAATAGAGGATCTATGGGTGTTATTAAAGCGATACCTTCTAGCGGCATCCCAGCGGCCCCTACAGTCATGGCAAGCATCAGGAGGCCTCCGCTAGGCACAGCGGCCGTAGCTACTGCAGCTAGTGCTGCCACCACTATTATCGTTCCGTAGAGAGCGGGAGATATCGGCAGCCCGAATACCTGAGCTATGAATACCGTGGAGAGGACCTGATACATCGCGGTGCCATCCATATGGCACGTTGCTCCCGTGGGGAGCACAAGCTGTGCAACGTAGTCTGGAACGTTCAATTTTTCCTTAGCTATCTTCAAGTTCACCGGGAGAGCTACCGCGCTGCTCCTGGTTGAAAATGCTATGATGGCCGGCTCTATTATAGCGTACCAATATTTTAGAGGGTTCAAGCCGGATAACCATACAACTATCGTATATGCAACGAAGAAGAAGATTAGGCTGAAGGCATAGTCTACGGCAAGCAACCTTCCGTAAGCTACAAGTATACCTACACCATATGTTCCTATAACCCAAGCAGCATAGCCGAAGACTCCTATGGGGGCATACCACATTATTATAGTGGTCAACTTAATCATAACATCGGAAAGCCTCAGTAATGCTTCGGAGATGGGCCTTCCTTTATCTCCGAGTAGGCTGACTGCTAGACCGAACAAAATAGAAAATACTATCGCTTGGAGAAGCCCCGATACGTTCAGTATGTTTCCGAAGTCAGTTGGCACTAAGTTGAGCAAGATATCGGCGACAGTAGGCGGGGTAGGAGGCTTATACCCAGGTGGAGGCGTTAATCCGACTCCTGCGCCAGGCTTGAAGTAGAGTGCTGGTCCGAGCATCCAGGCAGCGGCAATTATCGAAAGTGAAATGAAGATGACGAATGTCCCGATTACGAGCTTCCCGAGTTTCCTTAGATCCGCTATCTGCGCTACGGCGGCGGAAATCGTTATAATAACCAACGGTGTCACTATCATCCTCATCAAGCGGATGAAGAAGTCACCGAGCGGCTTGAGTACCCCAGCCGATTTTCCAAAGCCAAATCCTACAGCGACCCCTATGATGAACCCAGTCGCTATCGCTAATATGAGAGCATATTTTTTCCATTGGACCATGGATACTCACACGATTTAGTTTTATAATTGATGTTAATATAAATACTTTTCTATTTTAATTTGTTAACATGAATTTTCCTTTCTTTATGATAAAATTATCAAAAAATTGCTATCGATTTGATTTAAAAGAATCAAAAATTCTGCTTTCATGTTCTAAATTACTTATAGAAAGCCAAAAAATCCTTGCGTTAAGGAAAGGTCATAATATGTGCTTGGATATGTCTGCTATCCTAGCTTTGCCATCTCTGTATGCGATTTTCATCGTGTAGAACTCCCCGTTTTTTACGGGTATCCAGTCTTGCGATCCTCTCTCATCGTAGTAAAAGTCTATGGCAGTCGAAGATGAAACGATGATGCTTTGTCCATCGTTCCTCAAATACAGTCTATAGTATTGGTCATGCTCGCTGTTTGTGAAATAGCTCCCGAATGCTACTTGTACGCTTGAATCGTTCATGAGAATTAGGATCAAATTAAGAGCGGACTTAACATATTGCTTGTACGTTCTGATAGCATTTATGTCTAGCTCCTCTCCTACGTTCTGAGAAAGCGCCTGACCTAAAATGAATGTGTCGCTGTGTTTCTCTGCCACCTCCCTCGATATGCTTCCGTTTAGCTCGGAGACTATAGCCTCCTTGTCCACTGACCCGTTGTGCGCTATGATGAGCCTCCCACCGCTCTTGGTTACGAATTCAAATGGTTGAACATTGAATAAATTAATTGGCGTCTCGGGCGAAGCCGCTCTCACATGTATCATGTCTATCAAGAATGGGCGGAAGAAATCGTCGTCCATCGAAGAAAATGGGATGGGATCTGGCTTCATAACGTAAACTGGGTGCATGTGCTTCGTTATCGCATACGATGCCTTTCCTGTGCTCAAGTAAACCGTAGCCCTCCCCCATCCGTGCTTGTGGGAAGATCCTTTTTCCCCAAATATCTTCGCAGCGTAAGGGTCGTAATAGGCTGAGGAAACGAGGGCTCCGACGAGCTTCTCGTAGCTGCTCAAGGCATGTGGGGTTAAGTTCCCAATGAGAGAGAGCATCCTGCACATGTTCAGTCACTGAGGAAACTATATTCTCGTTGATTGATATCTTTTTCCATTATATTTGTCATGCCAATGATTTCACTTTTCAGTTAAGGAGGAGATTTATTAAACTCTTCCTAATTTAAGATGGGCTTGGTAAAAACGATAGGTATGGTGGAATTTATGCATTTGGACCTCGTCTTTGCGCTATCAACGGCAATACAGCTTTACGCGGTTATGAACCCCTTGGTCGCTATACCGAAGTTCCTCGAGGTATTGGAGGAGACTCAGGGGAGCTTCATGAGAACCGTGAACAGAGTTGCTCTCACAATAGTTCTGCTCACGACGATCTTCATCTTAGGGGGTAACTACATATTGACCATCTTTGGAATAAGCCTGCCTAGCTTGAAGATAGCTGGCGGGATCATATTACTTTCCGTCGCTATAGACACGCTAATAACCGGCCACAAGCCCGAGAAGGTCGAAACGGGAGATGTGTTGGTTGTGCCAATAGCAACTCCACTGATAGTAGGTCCTGGAACTATGACTACGCTCATTCTGCTCAGCGGAGTCAATGGGGTATTTCAGACGATGGTCGCAACGTACATCGCGTGCTTTCTGGTCTATTTGACTCTCCTCGCCTCAACTTTCGTATCAAGGCTTCTAGGCCCCACATTCGTGAATGGGCTAGGAAAGTTCATGTCTCTTATAATAGCATCGTTTGCCATCGAAATGTTCATCGGTGGTCTCCAAAGCTACTTCCCTCAATTCTTCTCACAATGATATTTTTCCTAACGGAAAATCATTCGCTCGACCCCATCATTGAAAAAAGATAAAATGAGCATCCTCATTCGTCTTCTTAAGAGCTATGCTTTCAATTATAAGCTTTTGCTCTATCCCCGCCTTAAATGGCGAGGTTTTCAATTGTAAACTCTATATACTAGTTGAGTGCAAAAGCAACATATTGAGAAGATGATGGGGCTTGATCGAAGAGAGAGCCTGTGTAGGCAATATATGTTGTCTCTCTGTTCATAATGGCTTGAACCTGGGTCTAGATCCTATCGTTCTGCTTCACGGCTACACATTCAACAGCGGTGTTTGGAAGGACATAGGCCTTCTACAGAAACTAGAGAGTGAAGGCATACCTTTCTTAGCCATTGACATGCCATATGGTACTAAGAGCGAGTGCAGCAGGAGAACCTCCGATGCCCTGATGAACTTAACTTTCTTAGAGGAAGCTTTGGACAAATATTTGAAGAAGGGCTCACGCCCGTTGTTAGTTGGAGCGAGCATGGGAGGATACTTCGCTATGCTTTACGCGGGGGAGAGGGAGGTAAGTGGTTTAATTCTAATAGGGCCCGTTGGTACGGAGGAGGAGAGGGTCAAATCAAAAATTGGCTCTATAAGGTCTCCCGTCCTCATAATCGTTGGAGATAAGGATACGATAATCGACTTGGATGCTATAAAGAGCTTCTCATCAGCTCTTCCCAACGCGAGGCTCGTGGTATACGAGTCCTCCGGCCACCCTGCTTACTTATACCAAAAGGAGAGGTTTGCTTCAGACGTTTCCTCCTTTTATAAGCAGGTCACCGGCAAGTGAAGCTCAATAGCCGATTGCTTTAAAGATCTCTTCTCTAAGCCTATAGTCCTCCTCTGTCGATTTGGAGATTATGACTCCCGCATGTACGACTACATAATCGCCCACGCTGACGTCTTCGAATGAGGAATCGGCCTGTATGATTGCACCTCCTACGTCTACCTTCGCCAATTTAGTTTTTTCATCAACTTCCACGACCTTACCTATAACTCCGAGGCACATCCTAATCACACCGCATCAGCATATTCTAGGGAGCATAAGGCCTGCTGGGGGCTCCAAAACCCTTAGTCCTCCTATCCTCGTCCTAAGGAGGACCTCACCATTTCCTTTTTCCACATCACCTATTATTTGTGCTTCGGTGAAACCGTTATCTTTCAAATCTTTCAATAATTTTTCGGAAATCGAAGAGTCTACAGCGAGGATCGCTCTGCCTTCTGAAGCCAGAGCCAGAGGATCTACCCCCAGGACCTCTGAGACCCCCCTAACCCAATCCTTCACTGGTATCATCTGCTCGTTAACGATTATCCTGACCCCATTGACCTCGGCCCATTCGTTAAGGGCCATTGCAATTCCTCCCCTAGTCGGATCCCTCGCTGCATGTACGAGATCACCGTACTTCTCTAGCAGGGGGAGCAGAGGGGTTAGGGGGGAAGAATCGCTCATAGCAGATCCTCCAAGCTCAAGCCCAAACTGGTGCGCAGCTATGACCGCTCCATGCTCACCTATTCCTCCCGTCAAGATTATCTTGTCCCCATGCGATATCCTATCATCAGTTATCGGAATCTTCGCTATTCCAATGCCTGCAGTGGCTATTACTAAACCTTCGACTTGACCCTTTGGCATCACCTTGAAGTCTCCGCCGACTATAGCCACGTTTTGCCCTATGGCTTCATTGACGAAATCATCGACAGCTCTTTTCACTAGATCCATGTCCATCCCCTCCTCAACGACGATAGCATCGACGATAGCGAGGGGCCTAGCCCCAGAGACGATGAGGTCGTTTATCGTGCCATCCGCGGCCAGCTTTCCGATGCTACCTCCCTTGAAGAACAAGGGCTTCACTGTGAAGGAGTCTATGGTTATTGCCATGTAGGAGCCGTTGGGGAGCTGGACGAATCCAGAGTCGTCCATGAGATCTAAACCGATTATGCCGTAGCTTCTCCAGGTCGATGACATGGAAATCGCCTTGCTGAAAAGTTCCTTTACTATTTGGGCTGTTTCTGGACCACCGGCACCATCGGCTAGAGTTATGTTTTTCTTCATTGTTGAAACACCCCTTGCTTATGAGAATTACAAAAAGAAATTAGGCTTAGAGCTATTATAGACATTGCTGTGTGAGGGGAATTGATCGAAGGCTTGGTGAAGGAGATATTTGAAGTTTCCCGCAAGCTTGAGGATCTGAAGTTAATGAGCTTCTGTGGGACGCATGAGCACACGATAGCGAGCAGCGGGATAAGGGAAATCATCCCAAGAAGCATTGAGCTTATCCCGGGACCCGGATGCCCTGTATGCATAACCCCCGCAGGGATAATAGATGAAGCAATCAGGCTTTCACTCGAAGGGATAGAGATCCTCACCTTCGGCGACGCGTACAGGCTCCCAGGCTTTAAGTGGACGAAGGGTGGATTCCCTCGAAGCCTAATGGAGGCGAAGGAGCTCGGCGGGAAGGTGAAAGTCATATATTCCCCCGCTGAAGCATTACATGAAGGTTCTGGAGAGAGAGTATTCCTTGCAATTGGCTTCGAGACCACTGTGCCGGCCACAGTTTCTCTATTGGAAAGGGGGAAAGATCGTGTGAAGATCATAAGCGCACATAGGCTTACTCCGCCTGTAATGGTTCATACCCTTGAAAAGCATGGGAAAGGAAAGATAAGCGGAATCATCGCCCCGGGACACGTCTCCGCAATAATAGGAGCTAAAGCGTGGGAGTTCTTACCGAGGGATTATGGCATACCAACGGTCGTCTCTGGATTTGAACCGGAAGATGTCCTCATATCTATTCTGGGGCTCCTGAGGATGATCGAGGCCGGAAGACCGGAGCTGCTCAATACATATTCAAGGGTAGTTAGGGCGGAGGGGAATAAAAAAGCTCTATCCTCGATGGAGAAGTGGTTTGAAGTTAGGGACGCATCATGGAGGGGACTGGGGATGATACCGAAAAGCGGGCTTTTCTTGAAGGAAAAATGGAGAAACTACGATGCTGAGTTCCAGTACGGTCTAAGGTTCGAAGATTCCTCGGAGAAAAATCTGCCTGGGTGCAGGTGCGCCGAAGTGGTTCTTGGAATGTCCACTCCATTGGAATGTCCCCTGTTCATGAAGAGCTGCACTCCTGAAAGGCCGTATGGACCATGTATGGTTAGCCTTGAAGGCACTTGCTATATATGGGCGAGGAATTATGGGAAAAGAAGAAGGGGCTAAGAAGATAACAGTGATAGTGGTTGTGCAGGGAGTAGGCTTCAGGCCATTCGTCTACAGGATCGCATCTTCTTTAGGATTGAAAGGTTACGTTAAGAACCTGGGAGGCAGCGAGGTGGTAATTCATGTGGAGGGGGACAGCGATGATATAGAAAAGCTTATCGATGCTATAAAAAAGAGCCACCCACCAATGGCGGTAATTGAGAGAATACATGTTACGGAAGACGAGATGGAGGGGTGGAAATCCTTCGAGATAGCTTCAAGTGGAAATGCGGTTGAGGAAGCCTCTATGATTCCCCCGGACATAGGAATATGCCAAGATTGCTTAAGGGAGATCAAGGAAAAGAGCAGCAGGTTCTACAGATATCCGTTTCATTCCTGCGTGAACTGTGGACCCCGCTACAGCATGATGCTGAGACCTCCTTATGACAGAGAAAATACCTCGATGAGGCTCTTCCCATTATGCGAGAAGTGCAGCGAGGAGTATAGAGATCCGAAAAACGAGAGGAGGTTCTTCGCGCAGGGGATAAGCTGTCCTCTCTGCGGTCCTAAAGTTCGCTTGCTTGACTCCTACGGCCGCTTTTTCGATTCCGAAGACCCTATCTCCGAGGCAGGAAGACTCATAGAGAAAGGCTATATCGTAGCCGTGAAAGGGGTGGGAGGGTACCATCTAGCGTCTCTTGCGACCTCAGATAATGTAGTGAAAGAGCTCAGGAGAAGGAAGAAGAGAAGCAGGAAGCCCTTCGCCCTTATGGCAAAGGATCTGTTTACTGTTGAGCGGCACGCATATGTGAGCGATGCGGAGAGGGATCTTCTGCTTTCCCCGCAGAGGCCGATTGTATTGCTGAAAAGGAAGGAAAAGAGCGAGATTTCGCCTGAGGTTGCGCCTGGGCTTGGAAGCATTGGGGTGATGCTCCCATACTCTGCCCTTCACTTCCTACTCCTCGATGCAATGGACGACGGTATAGCTGTGATGACCAGCGCTAACATATCCGGTGATCCCACTTGCACTTCTCTTTCCTGCGTAATGGAGAAGCTGGGAGACTCCGTCGACTACATACTTGAGATTGTCAGGTGCATTATGTTTCTAAGTATCCGCATCTTGCTTTTGCCTTGTGGCATTTGCTTGTTCGGTTGTCGTTTATTGATTCAGCCCGCTTCCGATATTGACGGCTCTGCTATAAACTAT
>JAEMPT010000123.1 GCA_022759165.1 Thermoprotei archaeon | reverse complement strand
AAAGCGTGGTTGCCCTTAAGCTCCTGGATGCGGGATCGGTAACCTCTCAAACAAGCTAAGATATGGGGGGATCTCTGACCACCCCGACTGCCCCTCAGATGACAGATGTAATACCGAACAGATGAGGGGAACCCTTGCCCTTTAGGGCGAAGAGGAGATCAGCTTAAGGTTGAGATGACGTTTTAAGTCAAAGCAAATTCCGCGAACAGAGCTACTCAACGTAAAGGTGATGGAGTTTTGGGAAAAGAGATTGTAAAAACTGAATGCCTAGGATGCGCCGAGACCTTCGATGGAATTGTGATGGACTGCGAAAAATGCGGGGGGGTACCTGTACTAAGGTTAAGTGACATGGAGTGGGATATCTCGAGCAACAGGCCTAACATATGGAGATATGCCTCCATGCTCCCTAAATTCAAGAGATACGTGACGCTTGGAGAGGGGTTAACTCCGATACGAAAGTACAGAAAGTACAAGCTGAAGCTAGAACTGAGGAATCCTACAGGAAGCTACGCTGATAGAGCATCAGCGGTCCTTTCCTCATATTTCCTGTCCAAAGATCCCAATGCCCCCGTGAGGATTAAATATGCTAGCGACTTCACGTACTCGTTGGTCAGTTATCTGATAGGGGTACCTGAAGTGGAGGTAGTTCTCGATGACCCATTCTCCGTGGAAGTTGAGGAGATACTGAGCCTGATAGAGCTGGGGGCGACGGTCAACTTCAGCGACGCCTCAGCACAACTCAGCTACATGAATCCGCTGACAATCGAGGGATTGAAAACCACGGTCTTCGAACTCTTTGAAAGGGGAATTAAGAGAGGAAAGATCTTCGTCCCGGCCGAGACAGGTATTTTAGCTATCTCCATATGGAAGGGAATAGAGGATTTGAGAGCTATTGGTGAAGATGTGGGCTTCGAGGTAGTTGCGGTGCACCTGGAGGGAATGAAGATCCCATCATCACTGGATAGAGTGAGGGGAATAGACGTTTTCGAAGTCAGCAGGGACAAGGCTCTCAAGAAGTTGATAGAGCTGGCAAAAACAGGGATCAAAACTAAGCTGTTATCCGCCGCTTCATTGGAAGCGATGGAGGAGGATGGAGAAGAGGGCTCCATTGCCATCATCACCGCTTCTGATTCGAGGAGAAGAACTCTACCTGTAGGGAAAAATTCCAGGCTTTCCAAGGAGATCTTAAGACTTCTCAGTGAAGGAGGTGGGGGAACGGCTTACGAGATATGGGAGAGAATGGGGAAGTACACGCTCAGAGGCGTATATAAGTCCCTGGCTTCGATGGAGAGCGCTGGGTTAGTAGCCTCTTCCTTCAGCGTAGAGGGGAGAAGGAAAAAGAAGGTCTACTTCCTCCCCAACGAAGATATGAAAAAGGGAAGCTCAAATAGCTAAAAAAGCAATATAGCTTGAAAAGTTTCTTTCCAAAGTTACCACATGAACCCGATGCTTTTACCTTTTTTAGAGGTTTTTCAAGATTTTGGTTTATTTAAAAAAATTTTTAATGTTTTTTGCCGAAAGCTTTGCAACAAATTAATAATAACAAATAAGTTTATAAGTAAAAAACGTGATTCCCTAGTAATCCATATCCCACCTAAGTAGGGGGATATTAGGAGATAAGGTGATACCATGTCCAAATTGAAAGGAATTTCTATGGTAGCGATTGCTGCGATTGTTGTCGTGATTCTAGTCATCGCTGTAGCAGGTGCGTTTTTCCTGATGAAGGGAGGAGCGCCCTCAACCACAACGACGACCTCTCCAGCTACAACGACTACTGTACCTAAAACTACTACGACGACCACAACAACCACCACAACGACTACTCCATCAGCGCAAGGCAAGACGATAGTCATTGGAGTAACCGACAAGGTCACGGATCTAGATCCATCTAATGCCTATGACTTCTTCACTTGGGAGATCCTTTACAACACGATGGAGGGACTAGTCAAGTATAAGCCAGGGACCTTAGAAATAGTTCCAGGGCTGGCACAGAACTGGACGGTGAGCCAAGACGGCATGACTTGGACGTTCAAGCTGAGGCCAAACCTAAAGTTCTCAGACGGAACACCTTTGACCGCTAACGACGTCGTGAGGAGCATAAACAGGGTTATGACCATTCAGGGTGACCCAAGCTGGCTCGTCACGAGCTTCGTCAAAAGCGTTGAAGCGCCTGACAACCTGACAGTTATCTTCCACTTAAAGATCCCATGCAGCTACTTCCTCTCCTTGCTGGTAACACCACCATATTTCCCAGTCAACCCGAATTACCCCAACGATAAATATGTGAGCGATGCTCTTTGGGGAGGAGCAGGGCCTTATAAGATCGCGAAGTTCGTGAGAGACCAGGAGCTAGACCTCGTTCCAAATCCCTACTACTATGGAGGAGCTCCTAACAACAGCGGAGTCGTCATCAGGTTCTACAAAGACGCTTCAACTATGAGGATGGCATTGCTATCTGGAGAGATAGACATAGCTTGGAGAACCCTTCTCCCATCAGATATATTGGCTCTCAGCAAGCAGAGCGGAGTCACGGTCATAGATGTCCCGAGCACTTTCATAAGATATCTGGTTCTCAACGTTAATTTGACTCCAACGAACAACTTGTTGGTAAGGCAGGCCATAGCTGCATCGATCAATAGGACTGAGATAATCAGCACAGCTCTCATGGGAGCTGGGACGCCGCTATACAGCCTCATACCCACATCTATGTCAGCATACGTCCCCGTATTCAAGACGTACTACGGTGATGGAAATATAACCTATGCGAAGCAGCTGCTCTCTCAGGCAGGATACAGCACAACGAATAAGCTTCAGCTGACTCTATGGTACACACCGACTCACTACGGTGACACGGAAGCGAGCGTCGCTACCATAATAAAGCAGGAGCTTGAAGCGACCGGTATGGTAACAGTGAACCTGCAGAGCGCAGAGTGGGGACAATATGTACAGAACGCTAGGAGTAGCCAGATGAGCGCTTACCTCATGGGCTGGTACCCTGACTACCTGGATCCAGATGACTACACGACGCCCTTCCTACACACGGGGGACAACAAATGGCTAGGCAATCAGTACTCCAACCCGCAGGCCGATAAGCTGATGGAGCAGGCTCAGGTCACAGTGGATCAGGCAACGAGGAACAATCTATATGCGCAGGTCCAGAACATACTTGCCCACGATGTCCCCATAGTGCCACTATTCGAAGGCAAGCTATACATAGTCGCAAGCAACTCTATCTCCGGCATCGTTCCGAGCCCAACGATGATCTTGATGTATAGCTCCATAACCAAAACAAAGTAATTTTTTTTAAATCTTCACGGTGGTTTTAGTGGGGAGCCTGGCAAGATATTTGGTTATCAGGGCGCTTGCCATAATCCCGACTATACTCATACTCTACACGCTCGTATTCATAATCCTTAGGATCCTCCCAGGAGATCCCATACTAGCCGTTTTGGGAACAAAGAACATACCCCCGGATCAACTGGAGAACCTGAGGAGGATGGCGGGGCTGGATAAGCCTTTATATATACAATATTTCAGCTACCTCTTCAATTTCCTTAGAGGAGACTTCGGTGTAACGATAACATTTCCGAGCGGGGTGCCCATATCCACTTACATAGCCCAGAGGTTCCCTGCAACTCTGGAGCTGGCAATCTGTGGGTTCATCGTCAGCATAGTTATAGGGCTCGGCACGGGAGCCTTGGCAGCGGTGAAGAAGGGAACGAAGATAGATGGGGCCCTTAAGCTATATAGCATATTGGCCTACGTCACATTCATCCCATTGCTCGGAATGGTGCTCCAGTATATATTTGGCGTTTATCTCAAATGGCTACCGATCGCCCAGAGGATAGACCCTGGACTCGCTCCAAGTAGCGTAACTGGGCTATACGTCCTAGATAGCTTGCTGACGGCCAACTGGGCAGCCCTTCGAAGCTCAGTGCTCCATCTCATCTTGCCTAGCATAACGCTTGGGATAGTCCTCAGCGGAGCATATACGAGGCTTCTTAGGAACAACATGGTGGAGGTCCTGAGCTCAGACTTCATAAGGAGCTATTACTCTAGGGGGATAAGGGAGAGAAAGATAAACTGGTATGCTTTGAAGAACGCGTTCCTCCCCGTGGTAACTTACATGGGTCTTCAGTTCGCGATATTGCTGGGGGGGATGGTCTTAACGGAAAGCACTTTCAGCTGGCCCGGAATGGGGACATTCATAGTCGAGAGGCTCGATTACAGAGACTACACTAGCATACAAGCCGCGATAATATTCTTCGCTTTTATAGTGGGTTTGATCAGCCTGATCGTGGACGCCGTCTATGCATTATTGGACCCGAGGATAAGGTACTGAGGTGAAAGGATTGGAGCTAAGCTCATCTCTCTTTGGCAAGCTTCTCAAGCGGACGAGAACAGCTATCCCAACTGGAGCTATGTTCAACGTTGGCATAACCATAATCCTCGCCGTATTGCTCATGGCCGTATTCGCCCCCCTCATATCCCCATACGATCCTACAAGGGCTACCCCCGATATACTCAAGCCTCCCTCTTCTTCCCATCTCATGGGGACGAACCAAATAGGCCAGGATATACTATCAAGGGTGATTTATGGATCCAGGATAATTCTTATGGTAGTACTGAGCGCGACGATAATCTCCATGGCCGTTGGCATCCCACTGGGGATATATTCAGGATTCATCGGTGGGAGAGCGGACAGGACGCTGAGCATGGTGATGGACAGCATATACGCCTTCCCCTCGCTCATACTGGCGATAGCCATAGCATCGGTCTTGGGCCCCAGCCCTCTTAATACCGCGATAAGCCTAGCGGTCGTATACATACCCACCTATTATAGGATGACGAGGGGGCAGACCCTAAGCCTCAGGGAGCAGCTATTCGTGGAGGCTGCCAGGAGCATGGGCGCTGGAAAGCTATACATTATGAGGAAGCACATTCTCCCCAACCTTCTCCCCACCGTCCTCGTCGTTTTCACTCTAAGCGCAGCCGATGCGATCATAACCGAGGCAGGCCTCAGCTATCTTGGCCTCTCCGTAACTCCACCCACCCCAGACTGGGGATACGATCTGAGGGCTGGTCAAGGTTACTTTACCACGGGGTACTGGTGGATAAGCTTCTTCCCAGGATTAATGATAACCCTTCTAGCCCTCGGGTTCGCCCTAGTGGGAGAAGCTATGGGGGAGAAGATAAGCATCGCATCCAAGTAGGTGATCGGATTGCCCCTCATGAGCGTTGAGAACCTGGAGATAACTTACATGGCCCTCGGAGGTCGCATCAAGGCGGTGGACGGGATCTCGTTCTCGCTCGAGCAGGGGGAATGGATGACAGTCGTTGGGGAGAGCGGATCTGGGAAGAGCACTCTGGCATATGCGATTATGAGGCTCGTCCCTCCCCCCGGAAAAATAACGGGAGGGAAGATAGTCTTCGATGGAATGAACTTGCTGGAGCTGGATAAGGAGAAGCTCAGGAAGATAAGGGGAAAGGAGATCGCTATGGTTTTCCAGGACCCCATGACCAGCTTAGATCCTCTCAGGAGGGTCGGCGACCAGGCGGCTGAGCTATTCGTGGAGCACGAGGGCCTCGACATGGAGGAGGCGAAGAAAAGGGCTGAGGAAGCGATGAGGAGCGTAAGGCTCCCGCAGCATGTATTGAACAGCTACCCTCACCAGCTCTCAGGCGGTCAGAGGCAGAGGGTTATGATAGCGATGGCCATGTCCTTGAGGCCGAAGCTATTGATAGCGGACGAGCCAACGACAGCTCTGGACGTGCTGGTGCAAGAGGGCATAATGGAGCTCCTTAACTCAATGAAGGAGGAGGGGACATCGATACTACTAATAACGCATGATCTCTCATTGGCAGCGAACTGGAGCGACAGGATAATGGTGATGTACGCTGGGAGGCTGGCCGAGCTTGGGAATACGGAAGATCTCGTCGAGAGGCCCTTGCATCCATATACGAAGGGCCTGCTGGACAGCGTCCCCGATCTATGGAGCGATAAAGAGGTGAAGCCGATAGAGGGGAACCCGCCTGACATGAGGTACCCGCCTCCCGGATGCAGGTTCCACCCTAGGTGCCCGATGGCTATGGAGATCTGCTCGAAGAAGGAGCCTCCTATCTTAAGCATCGATAAACGGATCGTTTCATGCTGGCTTATGGCAAAGGAGGGGGGTAAGGCTTGAGCGATGGGCCGATACTGCGAGTCAGGGATCTGAAGAAGTACTTCGAGATCTCCTCTCTCTTGGGAAGAACCAGAGCTTTCGTCAAGGCCGTGGACGGGGTTAGCTTCGAAATAGGTGATAAGGAGGTCTTCTCCCTAATAGGGGAGAGCGGCTCTGGCAAAACTACGACGGGGAGGCTGATACTTAGGCTGATCGAGCCAACCTCCGGCAGCATCAATTTCATGGGGAAGGAGATCGTCGGAATGGCAGAGGAGGAGATGAGGAGGATGAGGAAGGATATGCAGATAATTTTTCAGGACCCTTATGCCAGCCTTAACCCTAGGATGAGGATAGGAGATGCTGTCGCAGAGCCTCTGATCGTCTCGGGCCTAGCGAACGAGGAGGAAGCTAAGGAGAGGGCGATCGAGATGCTAGATAGGGTAGGGCTCATCCCTGGAAAGGAGATGGCGCAGAGGCTGCCTCACAACCTATCGGGCGGTCAGAGGCAGAGGGTAGCTATAGCGAGGGCCATGATAACGAGGCCTAAGTTCATAGTAGCAGACGAGGCGGTCTCAATGCTGGACATGTCGATAAAGGCCTCAATAGTCTCTCTGCTGGAGAGCTTCAGAAGAGAGGTTGGTCTCTCGATGCTTTTCATAACGCATGACATATCCATAGCGAAGCTTATCTCGGACAGAGTAGCTATAATGTACCTAGGTAAGATCGTTGAGATGGGGCCTATGAGGAGGATAATTGAGAGCCCAGCCCACCCATATACGAAGGCCCTGCTTGAGGCTGTTCCAAGCGTAATGAGGAGGAAGAGGGAGAAAACGATAGAGCTAAAGGGGGAGATGCCCGATCCCAGGAATCCGCCATCGGGCTGCAGGTTCAGCAACAGGTGCCCATTCGCTAATGAAAGGTGCCATAGAGAGGAGCCTGCACTTGTAGAGATAGAAAGGGGGCACTTCGTCTCATGCCACTTCCCCCTTCCCCCGGCTTCACATTGATTTTTCGCTATATAATTTCACATCGATGAAAGTTCAGCTTTGAGAGAGAAAGCTCAAAGTTTCTAGGCAGAGGGCATTCGATTTTTTCAAATATGAGAGAGAGCTTTATTAGTCGTTATTCATTATCGGAGAGTTAGCGTTTCAAGGACCCAAGCATAGAAAAGCTATCGGCGACGAGAAATGGAGGAAAGGAAGAAGATAATAGCTGTGCTCTCTGTTACGACTCTAGCCAGCTTCCTCGCTGGGTTCAACGCGCGCCTCGCTGTTGTGGGCTTGCCGACGATCGCCGGCGATATAAAGGCTGATATATGGAGCATGGTTTGGATAATCCAGGGCTTCATGCTCGGTTCGACTGTCTTCCAGCTTATCATTGGGAGGCTCTCAGATCAGTACGGGAGGGTTAAGATATTCCTCATAGGCATAGGCATCTTCACGATCGGCGCTTTTCTCTCAGGGATAAGCCCTAACCCTAAGATGCTCATCCTGTCGAGGATAGTGCAGGGTAGCGGGGGAGCTATACTTATGAGCCTATCCATAACGATCCTCACAGACAACGTTCCTCCATATAGGCTTGGAACATGGCTCGGTGTTAACCAGATCGCCTGGAGGGTCGGTGCACTTCTCGGACTGACGCTGAGCGGTTTCATAATAGATCTCCTCGGCTGGCAGTGGATATTCCTCGTGCAGGTACCTATAGGGATAGCCGTGCTTCTCTGGTCTAGGGGGAGGCTTCCCGAGAGCTACGTGGCTAAGGAGAGCAAGGAGCTGGACGTTTTGGGCTTCTCCTTATTCACAGTCTTCCTAACCCTGATCTTGATAGGGTTCACGATGCTCGGATACGGTTACAGGGACGCTTCCCTTTCATTTCTCCTTCTCTCGTTGGTGTTCCTAGCCTCATTCACGTACGTGGAGCTCAAGCGCGAGAATCCAGCCCTAGATCTGAGGCTTTTCAAGATATGGCAGTTCACCGGAGGCATAATATCGCAGCTCCTCTACGCTATAGGATTCGGTGCATCCCTCACCCTCTTAGCGATATATATGCAGAGCGTCATGGGTTACTCTCCAAGCTACACCGGAGTTCTGCTCGTGCCATATGAGCTCAGCTTCCTAGTTTTCGGCCTCGTTGGAGGTAACCTATCAGATAGGATTGGATACGTTCCGGTCACTACATCGGGACTAGCCATAGCATCGATATCTCTGCTTTTCCTTGGAGAGTTCTCCTCTTTGAACATGATCACCGTTTCAGAGATCCTGCTGGGGGTCGGCACTGGGCTATTCGTCTCACCAAACACTAGCTCAGTTATGACCTCGGTCCCACCGCAGAGGAGGGGGGTGGCTTCCTCGATAAGGAACATATCGTTCAACATTGGCTTCGTGCTCAGCCTCAACGTGGCTGTTCTCACGATGACTCGGTTCCTACCATATGAAATGGTTTCTCATCTCATAGTCCTGGGTGGAACTTCGCAGGGAGGAGGGAACATAGCCCTGGAGCTCGATTCTCTTGGGAAAGCTATCAGGCAATCTTACATAGTGCAATCGATAATCATGGCTCTAGCGATACCGTTCAGCCTCGGGAGATCGAGGAAAGGGAGTCCTAAAGATCAATGAAGAATTTTTATTCACCTAACTGCCTTTAGGGGTTCGTTTCAGAGATAATCTCGGCTAGCGCCTCTCCGAATCGACTCATGAAGCTTTTCGAGATCATGATTCCTTTAATTTTTTAGCTATAGATGAGACTAGCCAAGAGCGCTTAAGGCCTCCTCGCCACATGCATTCGCTTGATTAGATTTGAGAAAATTTTAGAATTATGATGCGAAGCCTAACATTTATTTCCTGAACTCTGCATCTGATCTTTCGATTCAGCGTTTTTCGTAATTTTTTCCTGTTTTTTGACTCAGCTCAATATCTCGGTTTAAAGGGATTAGTGATAATTCGTGGACAAACATAAATATCAAAAAAACAAAAAATAGATATGGTGATGGAATGGGCGATAATCGGACGCTCGCCTTCGTTCTATCCTTAACTGGAAGCCTTCTAGTTTTGGGCGTAGGGATCCTTTACCTGAGCAACTTGAGCAGATACCCAGGAATAAACATAATGCCTGAGGCCAACTCGCTGATCACTGTAGCGCTTCTCGTATCTGGTCTATTGGAGCTGATCTCGGGGATGGCGATGATCGTGGGGACGTTCATGATATATGTGGGGGAGCCGGATATGGTGAAAAAGGGCTCCATAATAGTCATAGCATTTTCAGTTTTAAGCGTCATAGGATGCGGAGCAGGAGGCTTGTTCATAGGCTTCGTCCTCGGCCTAGTCGGGGGGATAGTGGGTCTTACTTGGAGGCCTGAGGAGGGGGGAAAGCAGTCTCAGCAGGCCCAGCCTCAAGCAGAAAAGCAGACAGCTTAAGAATTTTTTTGCTATAGGGGGTTTCGTGTGTACTTTGCTAGAATCTCATTGCAAAAGCTCAAGCGCCTCTCTATCGACTGCTTCCCTATATATGTTTCCCTCGGGGATCCTAGGAGCGAAGCTCTCCACTATCTCGTCGATAGAGGAAAGATCCAGGGGATCGACGATCCTGTAATCTGAGGTGGCAGATTTCAGTATCGAAGCATCTATCCCTGTAAGCGAAGAATAGTGCTCAATCCCCTTTCCAGGATCTCTCTCAAAATCCCTCAGAGCTCTGAGATAGGACTTAGATAGCTTGAGCTTAGTCCTCTTACCTAGGGCATTTGAGAGGGCTAGGGTGCAGCAGAAGCGGATCTCTAGGTTGCTTGAGTCCAAGACTGGCTTTGCCCCCCTTCTCTCCAATTCGATGTAGATCGGGTGCCAAGTCACAACGAATCCCTTCCTCGATTTTAGCTTTAGGATCTCTTCAGGGCTCCTGTAATAGGAGGTCCCCTCCGCCTCGAGCTCCTTTCTGGAGAGGATAGCGTTCCTTATGAAGTCCATCGTGCTTATCAAGCTAGAATATAGAGGGCCTGGCTCTCCTAAGGATAGGACCTTGAAGCCGCCTGAGAGGCCATTCAGAACTATGCTGTAAGTCCTGTACATTGGGTATAGATAGAGCTGGCCAGGGAGAGGGCTGATCGCTGCGTCCACTGCACCCTCTGCTAAGGCCTTCGTCGCCTTCAACCCTTCCCTGAATATTATGATCTCCGCTTCGTATCCTTTTGCTTTTATTTGCTTAAGAAAAGATGGAAGGAAAAGGTACTCGCTCGAGAAGACGATCCCTATCCTTATCTTCCTCATCCTCTCCTTCGGCTCCCTCTCAGATATACCTGGATAAACGTATATTACCCTGCTCCTCCCTATGCTCCTCCTCGATATCAATCCCTCCTTCTCCAGCTCCCCCAGGATCTCTGAGACCCTGCTCTTCGATGCATTCACAGCCCTATGTATGTAGGACTGAGGTACGTATGAACCTCCGTAGGATCTCAGGATATCGATTATCTTCTCTCTCAGAAGCGAGCCCATCTTCCATCATAAGATTTATTTGCTTAAAGATTAAAATAGTTGATTCTGAAAATCGAACATATGTTCGGTGATTGACTTGAAGAAGGCCTATATTTTGGCACAGATATCGATCCTAGCTTGCATGTTCCTTATACCCTATTCCCTTTTAAGGGAAGCGAGGGGGATCGAGCTCTTCGCCTTTTGGTCTTCTACAGCATTTTTGGCGGGAATTCTCGCTCTCTCCTTCCTGAAAAGAGTAGAATAGGGGGATCGCCTTGAACTGGATCTTCGCGATAGCATTCTCTCTATACATTCTCTTCGGCACTATCATAGCGATCGTCTCCAGGAAGAGGTTCGAGAAGACGATCCAGGACTATTACACGGGAGGAGGTAGGCTGGGAGCTCTGCTGGCAGCGGGGACGTATGCAGCTACTACATACAGCGCATTCATGATGATAGGGCTCGTTGGAATGGCATATAATACGGGAGTGGGGGCCCTAGGCTTCGAGCTAACATATCTCGCATCGACGGTTTTCCTCCTTTCCACGGTTGGGAGAGAGATATGGAAGATGTCTAAGGAAAGAAGATGGATAGCGCCATCGCATATGCTCTCCGATCTTTATAATAGCAGATCGCTGGGCATATTGGCATCGATCGTTTACCTTTTTGCCATGATCCCGTATTTGACTGCTCAGATACAGGGGCTTAAGTTCGTGTTCGGCTACGGAGGCATAGGAGAGAGCTGGGCCCTCGCTTTTTCTGCGACATTGGTTTATGCATGGATATTCGTTGCAGGGATATGGAGCGTGGCGGCAACAGATCTCTACCAGGGCATACTAATGCTCTTCAGCGGCTTAGCGTATCTCGCTTGGGCGATATTCGCTTTGATCCCATCAAGCGGCTCAAGCTTAGGAAATGTATATGAAGCCCTCGGCACTAAAGGGTACCTCGGCATAACGGGTTTCTGGTCTATAGGGACTTTCCTAGCTTATACTTTACCTTGGGCGTTCTTCGCAGTCACAAATCCCCAGGTAGTGTCGAGGCTATACCTTCCTAAGGACAGGAGATCTTATGTTAGGATGGTCGGCCTTTTCTTCGCATATGGCTTCATCTATACTCTCATAGTGGTCACAGTCGGTTTGATAGCTAGGGGTCTAACTTTTTCGCCTTCGATTTCAAAGATTATACCAAATAACCTATCAAACGACTCCGTCACCATATACCTCCTCGGCTTGATGGCGCCTGTTCTTGGATCCACGATAGCTGTTTCGATAATAGCTGCAGCTGTTTCCACAGCGAACTCAATAGTTTTGGCTGTGTCTGGGAGCGTCATCTCGAGCTTCCTGAAGAAGAGGGATCTGCTAGCTGCTAGGTCCATAGATGCGTTGCTCGTAATAGCTGCTGCCCTCTTGGCTAAAGCTGGAATAGGCTTCATAGTAGATCTCTCTGTTATAACATCCATGATCCTTTTACCTCTTGCCCCAATAACTATAGCTGGTATAGCGTTGAGGGGTAAAGTTGGGGGGATTGGGAGGGGATCGGCGCTCGCATCCCTTGCCATAGGAGTCTCAATAGCTGCCTATTATGCATTTTCGCTTGGACCCAAGAGGGCTTTCCTGGTCCAGGTTATGGGGATGCCTATATCGGCCTTGGTTCTCCTAGTCTCAACCTTAATCCTCTTAGCTGGATTGGCCGTAGAGAGGATGGCTTCTCCGAAAAGATGAAGAGATGGAGCGAAAGGATTTTTTAATCGCTTTAAATTCTACTTGGTTTTTAAAAAGAGCTCTCAATCGAATAGAGTGCTCATTGCATAGTATAAAGCGCCTGTAGCTATCATCGATGGTATAGTAGATCCTATCTGAGGCGCATATATGGAGATAAGCATGTAAACGGCGAAGCCGATAGCCCAAGAGGATATACCTGTCTTTCTAGCTTTAGGCAGCTTACCTCCTATGAGCTCTTCAGCATCGTATCTCCTCTTAGAAACGAGGTAATAATCCACTATCATTATCGTTGCGAGAGGCACGAATGCCCCACCGATTATTAGGAGGAACCACTGGTACTCCTCCATCGGGAATAAAAGTGCTATGATCAATCCCGCCGATCCAACGAGGAGGATCTGCCTCCATATCGGCTCTTCCGGTCTTATGTTCTTGAAGCTTATAGCTGCTGAATATATGTCCATGAATGTAGTTGTGGTCGTCGAGAGGATTATGACGAGGAGCGCGGGTATGCCGAGGCCATATGCAGCTATTATGGAGATCGGGTCGCTCATTCCAAGGTAAGAGTTTGTCAGACCGCCGACGAAGTAAAACAAACCGCTTGATGCGAAGTAACCCAAAAACGTTGAGAGAAAGGGAGCCCCGGAGCTGAGCCTAGAGTAATCTGCTACGAGGGGGAGCCAGGAGACGGGCATCGCCACTACGAGGTCAAGAGCCTGGAGCAATGGGAGCCCCGATGATCCCCTGCTCCAGTCTATCCCCTTAACGCTTTCGAGCGTAACTGCAGTGAGCCAGACAACGAGGATGAGCAGAAGGATTGCCGATGTCCTCTCAAGCCACTTCCATTTCCTAGGACCAGCCAATGCCCAGAGAGTGTTGAGCATCCCCATAACAGCGATCCAGATCTTCAAGTTAGATGCATAGCCTAGGGAAACGAAAACGGTATCGAGGGCCTTTCCGCCGACTATGTTCATGACAGCCGTCCAGCCTATGAGCTGCATATAGTTCAGAGCGGACGGTAGATAGGAGCCCTTCTCGCCCAGGGCCTTCCTCGTAAGGACCATCGTTGGCACTCCTACATCATAGCCTTCCATTGATACGAGACCCATGAGGGAATTCCCTATAGCATGTCCGAGAACGATGAGGAGAAGGGCCTGGAGAAGGGAAACTCCTGGGACTAGAAGGGCGCCAGCCCAGAACTCAGCTATAGATATGCCCGCACCGAACCAAATAGCGAGGAGATCAAAGGATCTTAGAGGCCTGGCATTCCTCGCTATGGGTTTTATGCTCCCTTCATCCCCCTCCCCCCTCGACTTGCACCTTCAGAGCCGATAATTCTCCTGGTTATATCTATAATATATTTTTTATTTTAATAATGTTATTACTTCACTTACGCTTCGCTT
>JAEMPT010000023.1 GCA_022759165.1 Thermoprotei archaeon | reverse complement strand
GGGTAAAGGTTGAGATTCTGAGGAGAATGAAAAAGGGAGAAGAGGTCGATCTTCCCGGAATCGAGGAGATGATGTCTTGGGGAATACCCACATCTATTTCAGTGCTCGAGGCCAGAAGTGTTTCCTCTGAAATATTCATAATAGCTAGCGGTGGAGTGAGGAGCGGCTTGGATGCAGCAAAGGCCATAGCGCTTGGGGCCGATATGGTCGGTTTCGCTCTCCCAGCCCTCAGAGCTGCTGCATCCTCGGAGGAGATCTTGAAGAAGCTCATTCGCGGCTACATCGATGTCCTGGCTAAGGTCATGTTTTTGACGAGAGCAAAAACCTTGATGGATCTCAAAGAGGTTCCAATAGTTTTGGGTCCTAGGATATTGAGCTGGTTATCCCAGAGGGGTATAGCCCCTCCGCACCATTTGCGTAAAAAAGGTTAATTCGAACAACAGAAATTAAAGAGGAGTGGTAAAAGTGGTCGATCTGAACGAATTCATGGCTCGAGTAGCTTCCCTCGTGAATGATTCTGCACTTCAAATCGAAGGTAAGCCTGATGAACTCTATGAAGCATCCTTCCATATTTTTAAGGCTGGTGGTAAGAGGCTGAGACCTGCTCTCCTATATGCGAGCGGTTTGGCTTTTGGGGCAGAAGAGGAGGCCCTCCTTCCGTTTGCCGTTGGGGTAGAACTCTTCCATAATTTCACTCTGGTGCATGACGACATAATGGACAACGACGATTACCGAAGAGGAGTCCCGACTGTCCACAAGCTGTATGGAGTACCGATGGCAATACTTTCAGGGGATCTTTTATTTTCCTTATCTTTACACATACCCCTCTCATATTGCAGTGAGAAAAAAAGCAACTATAGGTGCGTTGAAGCCTCGAGAAAGCTCGCGTGGGCTTCAGTAACCGTCGCTGAGGGGCAGGCTTTAGATATGATGTTCGAGAAAGCGGAGAGTGTAACGGAAGAACAGTATATGGAGATGATTTATAAGAAAACTGCCGCACTTCTGGAAGCATCGGTATACATAGGGGCTGTACTCGGTGGTGCGGAGAAAAGAGAGCTGGAGCTCATCTCCAATTACGGCAGAAGCATAGGTCTCGCGTTCCAGATAATAGACGACATTTTGGGCATATATGGGAAGGAGGAAGAAACAGGTAAACCGGTCTATAGCGATCTGAGGGAGGGGAAGAAGACTCTTCTAATCCTCAAGGCTCTCCAAATAGCAGAAGAAGAAAAAAGGAAGACGATAGAAAGCGTGCTTGGCAGGAAGGATCTTGAAAGGGAAAAATATAGCGAAGCAGCTAGGGTCATAGAAGAGCTTGGAGTTCCCGCTTATGCGAGGAGCAAGGCGGAATATTTCGTTTCAAAGGCCATTGAAAGCCTTGATCATATCGGGGAAAAAGGACGACAGGAATATATCTCGTTGCTAAAGGAAATAGCATACCTCGTCGTTAAGAGGAGAAAGTGATTTGGGAACGAGGTGCTTTATAGAGGAATATTGCACGGAAAAATGCATTGGTACCTCCTTGCTCGTCGAGGGGGACGAATGTTATTTAGGTGCGAGTGGGGGGACCTTCAGGGAAGTTGCTTGCGATGCTTTACCAAGCATCGCATTCAATTTTGACGTAACGAACTCATCAGCAACTACAGATAAAGGCTTTGTAGTTATGGTGGATGATAAGTGCATTTTTTTGGGGAAAGGAAGTAATTTCAAATTCTTCACCATTGAGTATGGCAAGGTGAAAATCGAAGTTAAAGAAGGATCAATTATCAAAAAGTGGGAGGTTGTAGCTGAAGCTTTATCCAGAAAAGGAACGCTTAGAAAGGTGAAGTCCCCGCTAGAAGGGTTATTATTCTTAATACAGCAAGATGTATTATCCAAGACCGAAAAATACGTTCTATACATTGATACTAGTGGGCAGGCAAGGGTGTTGCGGAAGCATGAGCGAAAGGAGCGATTTGGAGAGAATAGTGCTTAAACATGCTCTCATAAATGCTCTTAGGCATGGAGGAAAGGCCCAGCCAGGAGCCGTCATTTCAAAAGTCCTTGGCGAGAGGCCGGATTTAAAAGCGAGGGCTAAGGAAATCACCGGCATAGTAGCAGAGGTTATAAATAAAGTCAATTCGATGACCAAGCAGCAGCAGGAGGAAATGCTTAGGACAGAATTCCCCGAATCTAAGATTGAGCAGGAGAGAAGAGAAGAGGAAAAAAAGCTTCCCCCACTTCCTGATGTAGAGAGATTTGAAGGGGTCACGACGAGATTTGCCCCTAACCCCGACTTCGTCATACATTTGGGTAATGCTAGGCCTGCGATATTGAGCCATGAGTATGCCAGGATTTATAAAGGAAGGTTCATACTTAGGTTCGAGGACACAGATCCCAGAATCAAAACGCCTATCGTAGATGCTTACAACCAAATAAGAGAGGACCTCACCTGGTTAGGGATAAAATGGGATGAGGAATACATCCAAAGCCTTCGCCTACCGATCTACTACAAGATAGCGAAGGATTTAATCCTGAATGGTGGGGCCTTCGTCGACGATACAACTAAGGAAAACTACGAGGAAATGCTCAGCAGAGGGGAGATACACCCTAACAGGAACAAGCTTCCTGAGTATAATCTTGATTTGTTCGAAAAGATGCTAGAAGGTCACTATGGCGAAGGAGAGGCCGTTCTGAGGGTAAAGACTGATTTAGGCTATACCGACAAAAGCCTTGTGGACTGGGTGGCATTCAGGATAATCGATACGGATAAATATCCGCATCCAATGGTCGGGTCTAAATTCATAGTATGGCCGACTTACAACTTTGCTAGCGCGGTTGACGACCATTTAATGGGGATCACTCACATAATTAGGGGAAAGGAGCACCTTCAGAACACGATGAAGCAGAAGCACCTCTACGAGCATATGGGTTGGAGGCAGCCTGTAGCGATACATTTAGGAAGGTTGAGGCTAGAGGAATTCATAATGAGCAAATCGCAGATCAAGAAGATATTGAAGGAAAGCGCAGGCGCTTATTCTGGTCCAAACGATCCTAGGTTTGGGACTATCATGGGGCTTCGGGAAAGGGGCATTACTGCTGAAGCTATAAGAAACGTGATACTCACTGTCGGAGCTAAGCAAACTGATGCAAGCATAAGCTTTACGAACCTAGCCGCAGAAAACAGAAAAATAATCGATCCAACATCTCCTAGGCTTATATTCGTCGAAGATCCCGTGGAACTTGTCGTGGACAATGGAAATGGAGTTTGCCTAGAAGCTAAGATCCCTTATCATCCGGAAAAAACTGAGCTAGGGAGTAGGCAGTTCAATGTATGCACAGGCGACAGAGTTATGATATCGAGGGCCGACTACGAACAAGCGTTGTCGGAGAAAGGAGGAGAAGTGAGGCTAATGGAGTTGGGTAACTACATAATTGAAGGAGGAAAGTTTCGGCTACTTTCAAGAGATCTCCAATATGCGAGAGAAAAGGGGTTAAGCATAGTGCAATGGCTCAAGAAAGACGGAAGCAAGATAGCTATTCTTTCCGTTCCATTGGGTGAATCCATTGTTATAAAAGGCGGATACATAGAGGATGGCGGAAAGTTGCAGGATCTGTTAGGGAAGAGCGTACAACTTATAAGAGTAGGATTCGCTGTTCTAAAATCCGCTATCCCATTTGCATCGTTAGTATTCTCACATGAATGAAGCGAGAAAATTGAGGTTGGCTGATCTCAAAAAATGGCTAAACTAATAAACCCCCAATTCATATATGCTGTCGGGGATGAAACAACCCCTCGAACGACATGAGAGGGAGAGGATGAATAGACCATGTCAAAACAATTCTATGTAAAATTCCAAGTTCCCGCCGAACTGGCGGAACAGACATATAAATTAATAGAAAAAGCGAGGTCAACGGGAGGGAAGCTAAAGAAGGGTACAAATGAGACGACAAAAGCTGTGGAAAGGGGAGTAGCAAAGCTCGTTGTCATAGCTGAGGACGTAGATCCTCCTGAGGTCGTAGCTCATCTACCTCTACTTTGCGAGGAAAAGAAAATACCATACACTTATGTGCCGAGCAAAAAGAGGCTAGGAGAGGCTGCCGGTATAGAGGTTCAGTCGGCCGCTGTTGCTATAGTGGAGCCTGGCGAGGCAAAGCAGGACCTAAACGACCTGGTAGCTAAAGTAAACGATGTAAAATCGAAATCAAGTTGAAACCGTTTGCTTCGCTAATTTTTTCAGCAAAGCTTAAAATCTTAAGTTTAAAGGAAGATAAAATAGCTATACGAGAGGTTAACTAGAGATGAGCTTAAAGGAAGAGAGATCTGCAGTAGTGGAGGAATTCGGTTATCCTGCCGAAGTTATACAAATCATAGGGCGGACGGGCGTCACAGGAGAAATCATACAGGTTAGAGTAAGGGTTTTAGAAGGTAGAGACAAAGGTAGGATTTTGACGAGGAACGTGAAAGGTCCTGTGAGGATAGGGGATATACTGATATTGAGGGAAACCGAGAGAGAAGCCAGAAGGCTATCAGGAAGATAATGAGGTTGAGATAGCATGCCGAAGCTGATCACTTGTTCGTTTTGCGGAAAGGAGATCCTTCCTGGAACTGGTCTGATGTTCGTCAGGTTGGATGGAAGCGTGATGTGGTTCTGCAGCAGAAAATGCTATAAAAACATGATGGTGTTGAAGAGGAAGCCAGAGAAGCTAAAATGGACTGCAAAAGCATCATCTTCACACTCAAGGTGATATTTGTGGCTACTGAAAGAACGTTCGTCATGATAAAGCCAGATGCTGTCGAAAGGAAGTTGGTTGGAGAGATCGTATCGAGGTTCGAAAGAAAGGGGCTTCGGATAGTGGCAATGAAAATGGTAAATATGAGCAGGCAACAGGCTGAGGAACTCTACTCTCCCCACAGAGAGAAGCCATTCTTTAAGGATTTAGTGAATTTTGCGACAAGGGGTCCAGTAATAGTTATGGTTCTAGAAGGAGATTCAGCCATCGACGTCGTGAGGCTAATGATAGGATCTACAGACGCTAGAAAAGCTGCACCAGGAACTATAAGGGGAGACTTTGCGCTTGACATACAGGAAAACGTCGTCCATGCCTCTGATTCAAAAGAAAGCTTTGAAAGGGAACATAAGATATTCTTCTCCCCCTTAGAACTAGCTCATTAACCATTTCCCTTTTTTAGACGAATAAGGATTAGTTGCGATAATCATGGAACTTAAAAGTTAGATATAAAAACCCAATCCTTATAATCAAAATTAAACAAAAAATGTCGCTGTTATTTGGAAAGGGCTGATGCAGGAATGAACAAATCAAGGGAAAAGGGGAAATCTCATAGCACTCGTCCAGTGCGTGTAGGAGTTCCTAAGTGGCTTCGCTTAGAACCAGAGGAAGTGGAAGAGCTGGTTGCGGAGTTAGCTAGGAAGGGGTATCCGCCATCAATGATAGGCATAATTCTAAGGGATCAATACGGTATCCCGTTAGTTAAATCTGTAACGAATAAAAAAGTAACACAGATACTGAGAGAGAAGAACCTTCTCCCTCCAATACCTGAAGACCTATACAATCTAATGAGAAAGGCGGTTAACATAAGGAGACATCTTTCTGAACATCCTAAAGACGAGAACGTGAAAAAGGGACTTCAGGAAGTTGAGTCGAAAATTAGGAGACTTGCTAGGTATTACAAGAGCAGAGGTGTCCTTCCACGGAACTGGGACTATGACCCAGAGGCAGCTAGGCTCATGGTTTCCCAGAGTGCGTGATTTTTAAATTTCGTTAGTTTTTACAACTGAAAGCCTAGTCTTTTAACGCAGTAAAAAAGGTCAACATACTGCACAATTCTTTTAATACCCTTTTTTTAAAAGATCAAAGGTGTTCGTATGGATATCTGGTCGGATAAAAGAGTAAAGTTCGTAACGCACCCACTCGCAAAGGCAATTCTCACAAACCTAAGGGATAGGAATACTAAACAGATAGAATTCAGAAGGGGCCTAGTCAGGCTGGGGATATTCTTAGCATATAAGATAGTGGAAGACTTTCCAGTGGAAACTACATCTGTGGAAACACCTTTAGGTGTCAAAGCGATTGGCGTGAGGATCCCTGATATGGATAAGGTAGTTATAGTTCAGGTTCTAAGGGCTTCAATGCCACTCGTAGAGGGGATGATAAAGATAATACCAGGGGCTAGACAGGGAGTTGTGAGCGCCAGGAGAGTAGAAGAATTAGGCATGAGTACGGATAAGTGGTTCAATATTGAGATAAAGTATGTGAAGTTCCCCAAAATAAATTCAGACGATAACTTAATAATAGCGGATCCTATGTTCGCGACTGGTTCAACAGCTATTTCTGTTATGAGCGAGCTACTTAAGAGAGGGGCCAAGCCAAAGAGGGTCATACTAGCCAACGTTATATCGACGGAGCTCGCCATTAAGAGGTTTTTGGAAGCATATCCAGAGGCCTCAGTATATACAATTGATGTTGACCCTGAGCTTAATGACAGAGGCTACATTGTGCCAGGACTAGGGGACGCGGGGGATAGAGCCTTCGGTGAATAAAGAAATCGAGGAGGATTAATTATAAAAACCTTCAACAGAAAGTTTTCTTGTCTACGAATAATATAACGACTAAATTCGATGGAAAGGATTGGGTGAAAATCGATGACTACAGCTTTACAAGTTCCAGCTGATGAGCTGATAAATAAGCTAGCTGTAATACTGAAAGAACAGTATGGAGAAAAGGTAAGGCCTCCAGAGTGGGCAAGGTTCGTGAAGACAGGTATTCATAAGCAATACCCTCCAGTTCAAGATGACTGGTGGTACATAAGAGCAGCTTCAGTACTAAGAAAGCTCTATAAGGCAGGTGGTCCAGTAGGAATATCCACTTTCAGCGTAATATATGGGGGGAAGAAGAGGTTCGGGAGCAGCCCACCCCACTTCAGAAGAGCATCTAGGGCAATTATTAGGAACATTTTGAAGCAATTAGAGTCCGCTGGCTTGGTTACTCGGGTTCCCGGTTCAGGAAGACAGTTAACTCCGTTGGCCATATCAATGTTAGACAAAGTAAGCAAGGAAATTTTCAAGAAACATGCTGAAGAGAACCCAGAGCTGAAGAGGTATTTGGAATAAGAAAATTCAACTTTAATAGCCTTATAAAACGAATTCATTAACAGGTGGAGAAGTTGGGAGAAGACATATATGACGACGAGCTGGCTGAAATTCAAAGAAGAAAGTTGTTGGAACTGCAGAGAAGGATGGCATCAGAGGAGGAAAGAAAGAGAAGGGCGGAACTTGAAGCGCAGAAGCAAGAAATATTGAGAAGGATTTTAACGCCAGAAGCGAGAGATAGGTTAAACAACGTAAAGTTGGTTAGGCCAGAGATAGCGCAGCTCATCGAAGAACAACTGATAATGCTTGCGCAGAGTGGAAGGATAGCGGAGCCTATAACTGATGAGCAGCTAAGGGAAATACTTCAAGACATCTATTCTAAGTCTAGGAAAGACTATAACATAAGAATTAGGGAAAAGGATTAAATGGGTGCGTGAGTAATGGCCCACTTCAAACCTTTGGGAAAAAAACTGAGGCTGGCTAGAGCCGCAAAGTCTAATCAACCCGTACCTGTATGGGTTTCGGTTAAGACCCAGAGGAAGGTAAGATTTAACCTTAAGAGGAGAAACTGGAGAAGGACTAAGCTGAGCGTCTAGAAGGTGTAAACAATGAAGGGAAACAAGCTTGATTTGACCCTCAACCTTTCAAAAGTCTATACAACTAGAAGAACTAAGAGAGCAGCTAGAGCAGTCAGATATCTCAGGGAGATCATTAGGAGAAAGACTCACGCCGAATCTGTCCTCATAGATGACCAAGTCAATAAGCTTATATGGATGAGGGGAATAGAAAAGCCGCCTAGGAAGCTCAGGCTAGTAGTATCCGTTGAAGAGTCCGAAGAGGTTAAAACAAAAGGAGGCAAAACTATAAGAGTACCCAAACTTGTTAGGGTATCTCTCCCTTCACCGGAGAAGACGGAAACAAAACAAGAAGCAGATCAAAAGTAAATACAGTGAAATCTGAAGAACAGTTTTTATATTAATAAAAAGTATATTTGCATATTTTAATATATTAAAAAATCATCTGGAAAATTACGTTAAAGCGCGGTGTAAAACTTCATGAACATATCGAAGCTCAACGTATTCAGAAACCCGAACATTGGAGTATTTCTATTTGCCAACAACAAAATCGCTCTCGTTCCGCCAAATGTTTCAAAAGCAACCAGAAAGACCATCGCTGACATATTGCAAGTGGATATAATGGAAACGACTATAGCAGGCATGCATATCATAGGTGTACTTGTAGCAGGAAATGATAAGAGCATACTAGTGCCTGATATAATTAAGCAAGAAGAGCTGGACGCTCTAAACGAATCCCTCGAAGGCTCCATTAAGATAGAAGTGGTTAAGACGAAACATACGGCCCTAGGAAATCTGATATCTGCGAATAATTCGGCAGCATATATCTCCGAAATCTTCGAGAATAACATAGAGAAAGACCTTTCTAACATATTGCAAATGCCAATTTTTAGAAAATCCTATCTTGGGCTTCCAATAGTGGGATCTATGATAGTAGCCAATGATAAAATCGCGTTTATTCATCCAATGATAACTGAAGCAGAAGCATTAAGCATAAGTGAGGAGTTGAGGGTCACACCGATTCATGCAACTGTCAATGAGGGGGTCGGGTTCATCAAAGTAGGGATAGTTATGAACAATAGTGGCATATTAATAGGGGGGACTACGACCGGCCAAGAGCTCGTCAACATCACATCCGCTATTTCATAGCATGTTTGTTCTACTTCAACATGATATACTCTATGTATTATAACGAGCAAGCCTAAACGAACCTCCCATGTTAACCTTATAAACGGTTTTTGATGAAACTACTAGTAGCTCAAGTTAATGGTGCTGTGCAAATGGCTAAGTCGTCCTATTATTACCTCTCGTTGCTTTGGAAACGACCGTATAGCGGCGAATATGGCAGAGAGCTCAGAGCACGAATGATTCGATGGAGAAGACAGTCCACTGTTTTCAGAGTAGAAAAGCCTACTAGGCTCGATAAGGCAAGAGCGCTCGGTTATAAATCCAAGCCAGGAATCATTGTAGTCAGAGTAAAGGTAAGGAAAGGCGGGCAGAGAAGGCCTAGGCCAAACAAAGGGAGAAGACCAAAAAGATACGGTGTATATGGCTATGGAGTGGCTAAAAGCTTGCGGCTAATAGCGGAAGAAAGAGCTGCGAGGAAATATCCAAACTTAGAAGTTCTTAATAGTTATTATGTTGGCGAAGATGGCCAGAGCAAGTGGTATGAGGTTATTCTAGTTGACCCAGATCATCCAGCCATAAGGAGCGACCCACAACTTAAATGGATTGCTGAACCTCAGAATCGAGGGAGGGCCTTTAGGGCATTAACAAGCGCTGGAAAGAAGATGAGAGGATTGAGGAAGAGCAGAGGGTTGAAGGGTACGATTGCTTACAAGTTTAGAAAGAAGCAGAAGGAGAGAGCGAAAAAACTAAGGCATGAAGCAAGCAGAGGAGCAAGGTTAATCGCTCCCGCAGATATTTTAGAAAAATACCATGGCGGAGATATAAAGTAAAAGACGTTTCTACCGAATTCGAAGGTAATTTTTAAGAGCATATTTTTCCTTGCTAACCTCGCCATTAGGCGAGGAGGAGCTCAGAAATGAAGTCTGTGATTTCGTTAGAAATTTCGGCGATTAGACACATGACTGAAGACGAAGAAAAAGTAGAAAGATGCATAGCTGCTCTTTTGCCCCAGGAGATGAGAGAGAAAACCGAGATTCAAAAAAGCAGGGTTAAAGGTCACTACGGAAACGAGATAACATACATGAAACTGAACGAAACGAAAAGCCCAGAAAAAATACTGTCATATGTGTCCGGCAGGCTAGATGATTATTCAAGAGGAATACTCGAAGCTACGATAGAGGATAGAATAGAAGAGAATCGCCTTCATCTTAGATTTCACAAACACCTTCTCCTAGAAGACAAATTAGTGCTCAGCGATAGCGATGAGGTTGTAAAGGTTACAATAGTATTTTCCTCGAAGGACTCGCTGAGGGAATTTTTAGAAACAATGATTAAAAGGAGATAAAATTGTATCTGGTTGACGCTTATGTAAGACCTGCTAAGGCTGATGACCTTCCAGCTATAATAGAATTAGAAAAAAAAATCGGATACAAAATCGTGGGCGTTGATGATAGATTTTTTCGACACTCTTTTAATACCGATGTGAAGATCTTCCCCGTAAGGGTTATTTCAGCTAAAAGCGAGGACGAAGCCAAATCTCTGCTAAGAAATTTGAGCAAGAACGAGGTCATCATAGCTCAGGCAAAAGACGTCGGTGCGCTAAGGACTTTCAGCAAAGACCGAAGGGCGAATATAATCGAAATTCCGCCTAGACTATCACCCTATCTCGACAGAAACCAGGCTGATCTTTTTTCTGTTGGGAAGAGCATGATAGGATTCAACGCATCGAATCTCATCGACGAGCCTCGCCTTTTTTGGTGGCTTTCTTTTTTAATTTCATACGCTGAGAGATACGCATTGCATATGGTGGTATATAGTGGGGCGAGAAGGTTCGACGAGGTCATTCATCCTAAGGTTGTGCTCAATATGCTCATTCAGGCCGGAGTCAAAAAAGGAAGAGCGCTTATGATTATTGGAATGAGTAGATTGGAGGAAATACTCAAGAAGAAAGTTTCAACGCAAACTTGAGGTCGTGTGCAAAAATGTATATAGAAGTTATAATATTGGCGATAATTTTGGCTTTGGACACGATAGCAATAGTGATTCTATTTGTTAAGTTATCCAGATTAAAAAGCAGACCAATAACAGATTCAGAAAGCCGAACGAATTTTTTAGCATCGAGCTATTCTATAAGAAAGCTCAAAAAACGATATCTCGTGTTTTCTATAATATCAGAAGGCAACGTGAATAAGGACAGAATCCAGACATCTATTCTCAGGGCGATGAGTAAGCTCTATGGAGAGCCCTTTGCCTATGCAGCTCAGCCAACCCTTATATTCTACGATGAAGGGAGAAAGTTAGGCATATTGCGAGTGAGAAGAGAAAGCTATAGCCAATTAATGGCCTCGCTCCATATAGCCGGGAAGGATGAAGAGCCGAGAATATTATTCGTGCCGATGAAAACTACTGGAAGCGTTAAAAAAGCAAGAGAGATAATCGAGAGGCTTAAACCCGATCCTTAATAATTTCGTTCACGGTATCCAAGCAGTTCAGTTGAAAACCTCCTCTATTTCCCCCCTAAGGTCGAAAAAGGTTGCACCTGTTATTCGCACGGAGACCTCGTCCCCCAACCTGATCTTTCCACCATTTCCGACGACTATGCTTATATAATTATCAGTTCTAACAGTAAAGCTTCTTTTTTCTATATTTGTTTCAACTACTACTCCCTTTAAACTCTTTCCTACGAATCGCTTCATTTTTTCTAGGCCTATTTCCGCCTGCGCTTGAAGGATCATCTTGCTCCTTTCCTTTTTCACATTGTCTGAAAGCTGCGGCATTCTCGCTGACCTTGTAAAGGGCCTCGGAGTGTACTGAGCTATGTGCACCCTGTCGAAGAGACCCATTTTTATCAGGCGCAGAGTTCCTTCAAAATCCTCATCGTCCTCGCCCGGATGACCGACCATAACATCTGTAGCTATTCTAATACCAGGTACTTCACTCTTCAATGCTTCTACTATTTTTATGAAATCCTTCACACCGTACTTTCTATTCATTATCCTTAGTACCTTGTCGCTTCCGCTCTGGATAGGAATGTGAGCGAATTTATAGACATGCTTCAGCTTAAAAGCTTTTATCACTCCATCCAGTATATCCGACACAGTATCGGGGTTCATCATCGCTATTCTCAACATATATCTTCCATCGATTTCACTATCAATCCTCTTTACTAGATCAGGCAACACTTTCCTGCCGATCAGATCCACTCCATAGGCGGCAGCATCTTGGCTGGCAAGCTGTATCTCCTTGGCTCCCTTATTAACTAGATTCCTAACAGCAGAAAGAATTGCACCTGGGGGTCTGCTTAGAAGAGCTCTCCTTGCCCACTTCGTTACGCAAAAGCTGCAATCACCTAAGCATCCATCATTTATGGGGACTATCCCAACGGGACCGTCAAGTAATTCTGGGATCAATGAGCGTTTACCTTCACTGAACCCCAAAAAAATTCCCCCATCAGATTCGAGAGCCTCATTTATCTCATTGATTCGATATGGTGAAATGAGCACTGCCTGAGGGAATTGTTTAAGTATAGAGTATGGGTTTACCTCAGAAAGGCACCCCGCGATGATTAACTTTGCACCTTTGTTTACGGAACGTAGCTTAGAGATTAACTTGAACGCTTTTTGTTCCGAGTCACTCCTGACGGCGCAAGTATTGATTACCAATGCATCTGCTAGCACCGGATCTTCTACTACAAAGTGTCCGTTCTCCTCAAGCTTTGCCTTTATAGCGATTGAGTCTCCCTTATTAAGAGAGCATCCCATCGTCGCTATGAATACCCTCATCTTTTTTATTCTCCGCCTCCAAAGCCTTGTTCAAATCAATTAAAAAAGATGCGAGTGCAACCTTTATTCTTTCTTTCTCTGTATCGTTTGGTTTTTCTTTCGAATAAACGTAAATCAAAGGTCTTAGACCAAGCCTCAATGTTTCCTTTAGCATAACCGAAGACTTAGTCAGCGGTATTGAGTGTTTATTAGAAACGAGAACAATTTTGCTGGGAAGCTTACTGCTGCTTATAGGTGGTGTTACATATACGGTAAGCTGTATACGAGAAGGGTATTCACTATCCAAGAACGACTCAATATATTTCTGTGCTAAGCAAGATAGCGCTTCATTAGGTAGTTTATCATGGAAGCAGCATTGCTCAGATAGAGGTACAACCTTGCCAAATAGTGACTTGCATGCTTCAGTCCCCCCTTCAACGACCGCTTTATAGGATTTTCCCAAAGCGTCCATAGCATCCAAAAAGTTATCTGATTCGCTATCCCCCACTAAGGTACTTAGCGCCGTGATGACGTCTTCCTCCCTTTTTATAACAGAATACAATGGCAACCTCCGGTCTAACAATCCCCGTGAGAGGGATGAAAGATCTTCCATCTTGCTAGAAACAGAGATCTTCATTATTAAATCAATAAAGCTATCATCTATTTTGAAGCCATATTTTACGGAGGAATTCCAAATGGTCGATGGAAGGAACACATCCCAAAAATTATTAGGTATAAGGGGAAGTAATTTTGAAAGCTTTCGTCTGATCTCCTCCCAGTTTTTTGAAACCTCGAGCAAAAAGCTTCTGTAGGTCAAGTCCAAGGATATTACCTTGTGATGAAGGTATACCCATTTATACATCATGTATCTAGCATAGTACAGTTCCTCTATGGAACTGAGGAGCTTCGATGGAATGGATATAGCTATCTCCTTGTTGAGCTGAGTTAAGCTTATGCCACTAATAATTCTATCTATATCTATTATTCCATACGTTGAACCAGTGTTGTAGGCGTCCCTAGCAAGGTAATCCATTCTGTCCGCGTCCAATATGTCTTCTGAGATGATCCTCCTAATGATCTCTGTTCCAAGAGGGGAGAGTATGGAGTCGCCAACGCCTTCTCCGCAAAGGACGTGGGAAGCTGAAGTTAAATACCTCGATAGCTTCCTGTATTCTTTACTCCATTTCTTAGCTTCACTAGACAGCTTCCTTGCAAAAAGGCAGGAATAGTATTCATGCGGCTTAAGTTGTAGGTTCTCAGCTTCATTGAGAACCCTAGCCATCTTCTCTGAGACATCGCCCTTCGTAGCTGCTTCTGTAAGAAGAGTTTCTGTTATATGGCTGTAGGGGAGGTGTCCAACGTCATGGAGCAACCCAACCAATCTGACTACTTGCCTGAAGTCCTGGAAGCCGCATCTACTCCTGAGCAACTCGGATAATTTATCAGGTGCGTTCGAAGCTATAGCATCTGCGATCTTTCCAGCTATATGCATTACACCGAGGGAGTGCTCAAACCTCGAATGCTTCGCTTGAGGGTAAACGTAATACGTAAAACCTAGTTGCTTAATTCCATGAAGCCTGTTGATTATGGGGTGCTGTATTATGGCATATTCATATTCATTAACGGAAATTATGTTATGGACGGGATCCTTAAAAATGGTTCTGCTTTTTCCTTTCGAATTTTTTCCCTGCAACTATTTCACCTTCGTTACTTTATCCTTTACCCCCCCAAGCGCAGGTTTCCGGTCTAGGTATAACCACGCGACCGCATCAGAAG
>JAEMPT010000105.1 GCA_022759165.1 Thermoprotei archaeon | reverse complement strand
CCAGGTCTTCATGACGAATATGACAGCGGGGCTTTACACCCTGAGCGTAATTGAAACCCCGACTACAAAGACCGAGACAGCTTCGAATACTACTGTACCATTTGGGACAGATACTTTGCCAATAAGTTCTTCCACAATCTATAACGATGTTGGAACGCATGCAACAGTTACCGCTAACTTCAACATATCGGGAAGCTGGAGCTACGTCAAGCAGACTGCAAGCCAGTCCTACACTAAGACAGAGACTCTAAGAATAAACTTCACAGATAACGGTTACAACTATGAGATAACCGGGATGCTCTCAGGAACCGATGTGATATTCGCTTTATATAACATGTCAGCGTCTCCAATGGTCCAGCTGTTCACAGCTTCGGTAACTCCCACCTTTGATAGCACGCTCAATGCTTACGTGGCAACTATTCAGTTCAACACAGACGGTACGAACAACGTTAACAACCTGTCACCCTCAGGAACATATGCATACCAGGCGATATTCTACAACTACACCAACCTAATATCCATGGAGCTCGATGCTTTAACCTTCGTTCCAACCAACAGCACTTATGTAGTGACCTATAACAACACTGACACAGGAACAGTACAAACGTTCTCTGGAACACTGACATTCAGCGGGGGAAGCGCTAGCGCAACGATCCCATCGTTCACAGATGCAGGAGTTACATGGAGCATAAGCGTCTCAGCCTCAATACCATTCAATGGAAATACTTACAGTGATACTCTCACCGTAGACATGGCGCCAACTGGACTCACGACGCTCTCGTTCCCCAACACCTACTACCTAGTGAGGCCAATTCTCATCGTCGAACCAACAGCTGCATTGCCCGGAGCTACTCTGACAATAACTGCCTACGGTTATGGACCTGGAGCTGCATGGGGATACTCTGGTAAGAACACCCTAACCGTGAGCCTTGACAGGACAATAATACTGACAACGGTAACACTAGGAAAGGATGGAAACTTGACCTTTACAGTTACTCTGCCATCTTCCAACATACCGTTCGGAGCGCACTACATATGGGGAAGGGATGCATGGGGCTATGAATACTCTGCCGCTATAACAATAGGGTCAAAGGGATACTATGAGATAATCAACCCATTGACAGGACTTCCAAAGACGCTCCCCAATGCTTATGCTGGATATAACAATGCAACGCTCATTGTATGCCCATGCGGACAGTACACAGGTCTTAAGTTCTGTGACCAGTGCGCAGTATACAATGGAGGATGCGATTATCTAGGTGACCAGGTTTCAGTGAGCCTCAACGCCCTCAACCCAGGAGAAACTGTAACGATATACTTCGGCAGCATACCGATTGCTACGGCTACCGCTGATAGCAGCGGTTCTGCATCCGCAACTTTCGTTGTTCCAACCGTTCCACAGGGTGCCTACATGATAACCGCTACTGGGCCCTCTTTCGGAACATTAACGCTATCGTTCTATAACACTACAGCATTCCTCGACAACACTCCTGTAAACGTCGTGCCGAAGCTGCTGTTGCTCGACTTGAACGAGAACATATCCCCAGTCCTAGTCGGACCAGGGATAGTGAGGGTCATAGGAACAGGATTCACTCCTGGAGTCTCTATACTCTCCGTGCTGTTCAATGAGACAGATGCCGTGATGGCACTTACGACGAACGTTGCTAGATGGACTGCCAACGCCAACGGTGTGCTTGTGAGCCCATTCACAAGCGTCCTAGGGCTATATGTCCCAGTGCTTGAGCCTGGAGCCTATGCGGTATCTTTCGCATATGCTATAGGAACCACGACATATCAAACTGACCCAGGATACGTGTATGTCATCAACAACTTGACGAAGCTGGTCACTACCATGGACCTGAACAATGCAGTAAGCACAATAACGAACAACCTAAACTCAGTAGCAACAAGCCTTGGTAACCAGATAAGCTCTGTGTCTTCGCAGCTTACAACTCTGCAGAACAACCTGAATGCTGCGGTACAAAGCCTCAATAGCGCAATAAGCAATGTAGGAAGCGCCGTATCCTCTCTCCAGAACACTGTCAACTCAGTCAGCGCATCTGTCATAGCATTGGGCAACCAGCTCAACAGCTTAGCATCGAACGTCAATGATCTATCAACGAAGCTTGATACTGTAACATCTGCTGTGAACGCTCTAGGAAGCAAGGTAGATGCTGCCTCAACGGCTGCTCAGAACGCTGCCAGCAGCGCAAGCGCTGCAGCTTCAGCAGTCAATGCATTGAGCTCTAAGGTTGACAGTGCGGCATCGGCAGCTAACAATGCCCTATCTGCAGCTAACAGCGCGAAGGAAGCAGCAGCGGATGCTTCGAGCAAGGCCGCTGACGCCCTATACGTTAGCGTTATAACTTTGGTGCTAGTGCTAGTCGCGATAGCCATCACATACATGGTCTATGGGACGTTCAAGAAGTCCTTAGCTCCTGCTCCAGCTCCAGCGAAGCAGTAAACTCAAAAAATTATTATTTTTTTTATAAATTTTTCTTTTTTTAAGAATTGATTTTTCTTAAACGTTATATTCGAATACCCTTTTTCCTCTATAATTATATATGATGGCTTTCGTAGCCATGACTTCTTCGATGCTGTAAGCTATGCTTTCTCTCCCTATCCCGCTTTCCTTTCTGCCTCCATATGGATAATAACCTATCCCGTGCCTAGGTATATCGTTTATGTATATTGCTCCGTACTCCAAATATCTCAGAGTCTTCCTTATTTTGTTCAAATCCTTAGCGAATATCGAGGCATCTAGTCCAAATCTCCTCCCATTTGCTAGCTTTATGGCTTCCTCTTCGGTCTCGAAGCTTAAAATTATCGCTATAGGAGCGAATATCTCGTCTCTATAAAGGGACATTTCATTCAAAGCGCTCTTGTCCTCTACCTCTATGAGAGTAGGCTCCACGTAGTTTCCTTCGATGACCCTTCCACCATATAATAGCTTACCCCCCTTCTCCAAAGCATCTCGTATTCCCTTGATCATCTCATCTACCGCTTCCCTGGAGATGAGAGGACCCATATCGGTGCTTGGATTTCTAGGATCCCCCACCTTAACCGTGGAAAGAACGTTCACTATGCTTCGCTTCAGCTCATCTATGATTGAAGATTGAGCGATGATCAACTTTATAGCATCGCACCTTTGACCCGCATAGCTGAATATCCCCGTAGCTATTAATTTTGAAGCTTCGGCTATTTCCGCATCTTCGAAAACAATAGCTGGATCCCCGCCTCCAAGCTCCATCATATACTTCTTTATGCCTCCCGCTTTCAGGACCTTCTTTCCCGTAATGCTGCTTCCGGTTAAACTGATGACCTCAATACGTGGGTCAGAAACGATATCGTCCATCTCTTCCCCCGGAACGGTTGCGACAATAAAGGATTCCTTTGGGAAGCCAGATGCTTCAACGACTCGGGCGAACATTATAGAGGGGATAGGGACCTGAGAAGGCGGTTTTATTATTACAGCGTTCCCGGAAACAGCGCTATATGTGAATTTAGCAACTGTATCGAATAGAGGATAGTTGAAGGGGGAAATGGCTAAGACGATACCGTAGGGCTCTTTTCTTATGATGCCTTCGGTTTCAGTTGTGCTTGGATCCCAGTCACCCGGAACATACTCTCCATATATCTTCCGAATATCCAGCACAGCTTTTCTGAGCCTATCGATGCTCGCATTCACCTCTCCCAAGGCCTGCGCTTTCGTTTTTCCTCCGCCAATTACCAAGGACTCTGCGAAATCTTCGCGATACTTCTCTATCAGATCGGCCATTTTTTCCAAATACTCTATCCTCTTATATCCAGGCGTGTTCCTTATCTTCCACTTCCCCTTCTCGTATAATTCTCTTATGTATGGCTCAACGTCAGCATAAGTTAATCTTGGGACGGTACCTATGATATTGCCATCGATAGGTGAAAAGATCGTTTGCTCCCTTTTGCCTAGTATCCAATCTCCGAGCATATATGCCTTGAAGCTTCTCTTTCCATCCTTCAAAATATAAGTTGGGGAAAAGAAATCTTCGTCCATAATTTCGCACCATTGATAATTATAATAGCATTGAAATATTAAGGTTAACCTCTATACGAAACCTTTCCAAAAGGGCTCGCTTTTATAGCGTTCAAAGGTAAGCGCCGGGGGCGGGATTTGAACCCGCGCTCCCCGCATGGAGAACTGGCTCTCAAGGCCAGCCCCTTAGTCCGCTCGGGCACCCCGGCATATTCAATCAATCTTCACTTTCTCAATATAGGAATAAAAATTTATTCCACTAAAGGAATAAGGCAAGAAGGGATGATTGGAATGAGAGATTTCAAAGCGGAGGAATACTTCTCCCTCCTCAAAAAATATTCTGATGCAAACGGTCCTAGCGGATATGAGGACGAGGTCAGGGAATTAGTGATAGAGGACCTGAGGGACGTTTCAGATAAGCTATGGATAGATTCGATGGGAAATGTCATAGCGATGAAGAGGGGTGAAACGGACAGGAAGCTCATGGTGGCGGCGCACATGGATGAAATAGGTCTAATAGTAAAGCACATCGATGACAACGGTTTCCTTAGGTTCTCCCCCATCGGAGGATGGAACGAGAGGATATTGCCTGGAAGCAGGGTTAGGATTCGGAGCAAAGAGGGCAAATGGTTCCGCGGAGTGATCGGGGTTAAGCCTCCCCATCTAATTACGCCTGAGGAGGAGAAAAAAGTGATCGAGATGAACAAGCTCTTCATCGACGTAGGAGCTTCTTCTAAAGAGGAGGTTCTCTCGAGGGGTATAGAGAAGGGATCGGTGATAGTATTAGACCAGGAACTTGAGGCATTGAGTGATTATAGGGTTACAGGGAAGGCGCTTGATGATAGGGCCGGGCTGGTCGTAGCACTCAAGTCGTTCATCGAAACAGAGCCGAAGGATGTGACCCTTTACTTAGTAGCTACAGTCCAGGAGGAGGTTGGTCTTAAGGGCGCGAGGACGAGCGCCTTTCAGATATCCCCTCATTTGGCCATCGCTCTAGACACTACAACTGCGAACGATGTACCCGATGTCGAGGAGCATGAGGCTGTGGCGAAGCTTGGCAAGGGACCGGCGATAAAGGTCGTCGACGGTAGATCGGGTAGCGGTCTCATTACGCACCCGAAGGTTCTTGAGAAGCTGATCTCTGTCGCTAAGGAAAGGAATATACCTTATCAGGCAGAGGTTCTGACGGGAGGAACTACGGACTCCTCTGCTATCCAGCTAACCAAGGAAGGCGTGCCGGCGGGGACTATAAGCATACCTACTAGGTACATACACAGCCAGGTTGAGCTGTTGGACCTCAGGGATCTACACAACTCCGTCGAGCTTCTCAAAGGCTTTTACGAGTCCCTTACAGCTGATTGGATTGACGGCGTTAGGGAGAAAATCATAAAGTAGCGATTTTTTCCTTATCATCTCTTATGATAGGTTTCCACCATTTCCCCTTTAAAACCCAAGCAACCGCTATGGAACCTGCGATCAGATTGCTTAGGGACATGCCCATCCAGATCCCTTTTGCCCCGAGCCCCACTGGCCCTGGGCCCAATAAATATGCGAGCAAGTTCCTTATGAGCCATATCCTAGTGAGGCTGATGATCATCATGAACCTAGTATGCCCACTACCTTGAGCGATGGATGCCATTAGCTGTATGAATTCGAAAAAAACTATGGAAGATCCCATGTACAGAGAGAACTGAGCTGCGAGCCCAACAACTTCGGGATCATCTATGAAGAAGGAGGCTATATATTTCCCGAATGCAGCGAATATGAAGCCGCCTCCAGCTCCAATTGCTGCGACTATCTTGATGGTCTTCTTAGCTATCTCTCTAGCCCTTTTTAGGTCTTCCGCTCCTAGGCTCTGCCCTACCATTATGCTGGTTGCCCCTATGAAACCTATGACCGCGAAGTGCATCAAGTTCATTGGCCTGTCTCCTATCCCCCAGGCCGCGAGAGCTGCGCTCCCTTCCATGCTGATTATAGCGGTAAGTACTGTGAAGCCGAGGCCATCCATTAACCATGATATTGAGATGGGGCCGCCTATCTTCAGCATCATCTTAAGGATCTTTCCTTGAGGAGTCATGTATTTCCTCTCCAATTTCAATCCCTCTATACCAGAAGTTATGAGCTTCATTGATATTGCGGAAACAATTAGCCTTGAGATGAGCGTGGAGAGAGCAGCGCCGGTCACTCCAAGCATTGGGAATGGACCTAGGCCAAGGATTAAGAATGGGTCCAAAGAGGCATTCAGAGCGATGCCTAGGATGTTAAGCTTCATCGGTAAAAGGGTGTTCCCAGCAGCGGATACAACTGCCCTGAAGCTTTCCCATAGCGATATAAATACTATACTCACGAAGAATATCCTAGCATATGATATGGAGTATGGCAGCACATCTTCAGGTATGCCAACTATACGCATGAGTCCAGGAGTAAATAGGAAGCCAACTGAAGCTATGGCTATGCTCGATGTTATAGCTAAAGTGTATACCTGACCTACGCTGAGCTTAACCCCCTCTTCGTCTCCAGCACCTCTATACTGAGAGACTAGAGCAGCCCCCGATGCCAAAAGGCCGTTCACAGCAGCTATGAATACTGATATGATCGGCCAGGAAGCTGAAGGGGCAGCGACAGCGTCTCTTCCGACCCTGCCAAGCCAGAACACGTTAGCAAGATCATACAGTACCTGTGCCATCTCAGATAATGCTAGAGGTAAACCTAGCTTTATAAGCGTCCTATAGATGTTTCCTCTCAATATTTCCTCTCTGCTTACCTTAACTTCCATCTGAGATCAGCCGCATCATTTAGGATTCAACTGCATTTCTGAAATGTTAACCAATTAATATTCTCTTTAATAGAAAGTGGTCAAATATTGATCAATCTGAACGTTTATGGATCTTTTACAAGAGAAGAACCTTCTCTCCAGAATGGTTGGAGAGAAAAGCTTTTTTAAGCTCTCTTTAATTAAACAGTCCCTAACGGTTAATACATGATAGTTAAAACCATTCGTAACATATGTCGCGAATTGAAAGTTCGCGGGAGAGTTGGATTCACATGTCTCAGGCGCAGGGAGGATTTCGCTACATAGTAAGGGTAGCAGGAACGGACCTAGATGGTAGGAAGAAGCTGGTATACGGCCTATCTGGGATCAAGGGCATAGGGTATAACACTGCCTATATCCTACTTAAGAGCATAGGAATAGACCCAGAAAAGAGGACAGGTTTCCTTACGGAAGATGAGGTTGAGAAGATAGAGAAAGCGATAGCTGAGCTTTCAAAATCCGGTCTTCTGCCAGCATGGATGCTTAACAGGAGAAAGGACTTTGAAACCGGAGAGAACATTCATCTGATAGGCTCGGAGCTAATATTCAAGGTTAAGCAGGATATCGAAAGAGAAAAGAAGATGAAGAGCTGGAAGGGCATAAGGCACTCCCTGGGCCTAAAGGTGAGAGGACAGAGGACTCATACCACTGGAAGGCTCGGAGTTACAGTAGGGGTTTCAAAGAAGAAACAGGTTCAGCCATCCGGTGGAGGAGGTAGCAAGGGGTGAGCTAGTTGGGCGATCCTAGAAAGCTTAGGAGGAAGTGGAGCGGTCCCGGCCATCCATGGGACAAGACTAGGCTAGAGGCCGAAATGAGGCTGATGGGGAAGTACGGGCTAAGGAACAAGAGGGAGATCTGGATAGCCCAGACAATGGCTAGGAAGATAAGGCACAGGGCTAGGCAGCTTCAGGCATTGCCTGAATCCGTTAGGAAGTCGGAGGAAGAGGCTCTAGTCAAGAGGCTGGTTTCGATGGGATTCATAGGAGAGAAATCTACTCTGGATGACCTTCTCTCTATAAACGTTGAGCAGATACTTAACAGAAGGCTACAGACTATAGTATACCAGAAGGGCTTAGCTAGGAGCATTTACCAGGCTAGGCAGCTAATAGTACACGGGCATATCGGAATAGGAGGTAGAAGGGTAACGAGCCCAGGTTACTTGGTCAGTAAAGCTGAAGAGGACTTGGTCGATATATTGCCAAGCAGCCCGATAAGAAAGGCCCTTGAGGAGGCGAGGTGATTCGCATGTCTTTGTCTTCTAGAGAGCTCAAGTGGGGGATCGCCCACATATATTCAAGTTTAAACAATACAATCGTTCACATAACGGATCTCTCAGGAGCCGAGACAGCTTCGAGGGTCTCGGGAGGGATGGTAGTCAAGGCCGACAGGGAGAAGCCATCGCCATATGCAGCTATGATAGGCGCTTCAAGGGCAGCTCAAATGGCAATGGATAGAGGGATAAGCGCGATACACATAAAGGTTCGGGCACCAGGAGGACACGGGCTGAAGACGCCTGGCCCTGGTGCGCAGGCCGCTATCAGAGCTCTTGCGAGGTCAGGATTTATAATAGGAAGAATTGAGGACGTCACACCCATACCGCACGACTCAACGAGAAGGCCCGGCGGCAGGAGAGGAAGGAGAGTCTGAGAAAAATATCAAGGGTCATCGGCATGGGAATTCAGAGTATTAGCGTAGACGGGGAAACGGCGGAGATAAGGTTTTTGGATGTACCAACTGAGCTCCTCTCCGCTCTGAGGAGAATCATCATTGAGGAAGTTCCAACTATGGCTGTGGACAACGTATTGGTGCTCGAGAACAACTCAATATTGCACGACGAGGTCCTGGCGCATAGGCTTGCTATGATTCCATTTTACAGCGAGAAGGCTGTCGAGAAGTATTCCTCGCCGGAGAAGTGCATTGAATGCACCCAGTGCGAGGGCTGTTACACGAGGGCTTTTCTCGAGGTCTCCAACGAAGATAGCGATAGAAGAGTTGTTTACGCTAAAGATATAAGACCCGAGGATCCTGACGTTTATCCTGTCATACCTGACATACCTATCATAGTTCTTGGAAAGGGACAGAAGATATCGGTCGAGCTAGAGCTTAGGTTGGGAAGAGGTAAGGAGCACATAAAGTGGAGCCCTGTTTCAATTTCCGTTTTGCTCTCAGTGCCTCTCGTGGAATTCGATATTTCAGCCTGCCAAAACTCAGAGGATTGCCTGAAATGCGTTTCATCATTCAGCGAGGAGCTATCGAAGATAATCTCGAAGAAAAAGAAGGGGGAGCTTAAGCTGGAAAAGTTCTCCAATACGAGCGTGCTGAGGTTCTGTGAGGATAGGCCGTGCAAGGGGTGCATTAAGGTTAATTATCTTGAGAACGAAAGGATTCTGAGGTTCGAGTCCACGGGCTCGCTTTCCCCAAAAACGATCATCGATCTCTCCCTCAAGACGCTGAGGGAGAAGCTTGAACGCGTTGATAGAATGATGGATGAGATAGGAGTGAGTTAAAATGAGCAGGACTGGCACAACGAACTTGCACAAGAGGAAGTTGATAAGGTCCCTAAGGGCTGTTTCCACGAAGACGGGCCAGCCCGTTTGGTCTAGGATATCGGAGCTCTTAAGCGCTCCGAGGAGGAAGAGGATAATCGTTAATATCTCAAAGATCAACAGGCATGCCCACGACGGAGAGGTAATAATAGTTCCAGGGAAGGTATTGGGAGCGGGCAAACTTGAGGGGAAGAGACTTACGGTTGTGGCTGATTCCTTCACGCAGAAAGCGTATGAGAAACTATCTAAGGCCGGATGCAGGCTTATGTTCCTTGAAGATATAGTTTCTTCCGGAGATATAGCTAATGAGCTCAAGGGCTCAAAGGTTAAAATAATCAGGTGAGCTTTGAGGTGTCCAAGACAATGGCTGAAACAGAATCCGAGGTAATAATCGATGCAACTAATCTAATACTTGGCAGAATGGCTTCTATAATTGCTAAGATGCTTTTGAACGGCAAGAAAGTTATAGTCGTCAACGCTGAAAAGGCGGTGCTGAGCGGAGATAGCAAGAGGGTCAAAGAAGGGTATAGGAACCTGTGGAAGGTGAGGACCTTCAGGAACCCAGATAAGCAGGGAATGAGAAGGCCGAGGACTCCATCTGGAATAGTGAAGAGGACCGTAAGGGGGATGCTACCAAATAAGCCTAAAGGTAGGGAGGCCTTGAAGAACCTAAAGGTCTATATTGGAGTTCCAAAAGAGCTTAAGGGGAAGAGCCTCGTAAGTTTGAAGGAGGCCGATGCCTCAAAGCTTAAGGCAAAGCATATAACCCTAGGTGAGCTCGCAAAGCTTCTCGGGTGGAGCGGTGATAAAGCATGAAGTTCGTTCTTTCTGCAGCGAAGAGGAAGACGGCGATAGCAAGGGTGCTCATAAAGGAAGGGAAGGGGAGAGTATACGTGAATGATATTCCCCTTGAAATTTATCCCGTAGAGCTCTTTAGAAACAAAGTGATGGAGCCCATTCTGCTCTTGGGGAGAGAATATAGAGATAAAATAGATGTAGTCGTTAGAGTTAACGGAGGCGGCGTCATGGCCCAGGCTGATGCCGTAAGGACGGCGATCGCTAGAGGGCTAATGAAGTTCTTCGAGAGCGAACAGCTCAAGAGGATCTTCTTAGAGTATGATAGAGTAATGCTGGCTGGAGACCCAAGGCAGACTGAACCGGAGAAGTATATGCGCTACAGCGCAAGGAGGAGATGGCAGAAGTCCTACAGGTGATTAAGTTTGATCGTTCCCGTTAGATGCTATACTTGTGGTAAGCCCCTGGGCCATCTTTGGGAACCTTTCAAGGAGAGGGTGGCAAAGGGAGAGGACCCAGATAAGGTTCTCGACGACCTGGGAGTGAAAAGATATTGCTGCAGGAGAACGCTAATTTCTCACGTAGAGCTTATTGACCAAGTGATAAAATTCAAGCCTATGAGGTGATATGACCTTGTCGAGTGAAGAGAGCAGGATGAAAAGCGAGATCGAGTCTCATGCCCTCGAGCTACTAGTCCCAATAGACCAGTACCTTGCGGCTGGTGTTCACATAGGAACATATGTGTGCAATAAAGCGATGAGGGAATTCGTTTATAGGATAAGGCCAGATGGCCTTTACGTCCTAGATGTGAGGAAAATAGACGAAAGGCTAAGGATAGCTGCGAAGATGATCTCCAGATATGAACCGGACAAGATAGTTGCTGTGAGCGTTAGACAATATGGGCACCAATCGGTTAAGAAGTTCTCTCAATACGTTAGATCGAAGAGCATAACGGGGAGGGTTATACCAGGGATATTAACGAACCCCCATCTAGAATACTATATGGAGCCTGAGCTGGTCGTCGTCACAGACCCGAGAGCTGATCAACAGATAATAACTGAGGCATTTAGGATCGGCATACCAGTCGTTTCGTTCAGCGACACAGACAACAGGATAGATGGAATAGACCTAATAATACCTGCGAACAACAAAGGGAGGAGGAGCCTAGCACTGCTTTACTGGATATTGACTAGGCAGGTATTAAGAGAAAGAGGGGAGCTTATGCCGAACGCTGATCTACCCGAGCCTCCCGATGCCTTCGAGACGAGGATTGGGGGAAAAGCTTGAGCATAGAGCTTGAAAGGGAGCCGGTAGCTGCAGGAACCTTTTACGAGCTTAGAAAATCTTCCTTGGAGGAGCAGATAAGGGCATCCTATCTTCACAATCTCGGTCCCGGAGAGATACCTCGACAGGAATTTGGGAAAGAAAGGCTCTCTATAGGTTTCATTTCTCCACATGCAGGCTACATGTTTTCTGGCCCCATTGCAGCTCATACTTATTACAACTTGTCAAAGGAGAAGAAGCCTGATACCATTATTATAATTGGACCTAATCATACGGGCCTCGGTCCCAGCGTCTCCATTGCCCCGTGGAAGTTCTGGAGAACGCCGCTCGGTAGGATCCAGGTTGACGAGGAGCTGAGGGACTATATTATAGCAAACTCGAAGGCGATCATACCGGAGTTCAGCGCTCATCTCTATGAGCACAGCGTCGAAGTCCAGATACCATTTCTGCAGCACATTTATGGTTCTGCTGTGAAGATATTGCCTCTCGTCATGAAGGAGCAATCTCCCAGGATAGCAGAGGCCGTAGCCCGCGAGCTTCTAGAGGGGATCAGGAAGCTTGGAAGGGATGCAGTTTTAATAGCTAGCACAGATATGTCTCATTATGAGCCATATGATGAAGCGATTAGAAAAGATCTCGCTGCATATAAGAAGATCGAAGAAGGGGATCCGGTAAAGTTCTTTGAATTCATAGTGAAAGAAGATATCTCTATGTGCGGCCCAGGGGGAGTCATGGTAATCATGTACATGCAGAGGGAGCTCTCAGGCGGAAGGGCTAAGCTCCTCAAGTACGCTACGTCGGGAGACATAACCGGCGACAAAGAGGCCGTAGTGGGCTACCTATCGGCCCGCTTTCCTCTTAAAAGTGATTCATAATGGATTCTATTGAAGGGGAATTTAACCTTTATCTACCTCTCTTAGTTCCCGTCCCCGGCAGGGAAAATCATATCCTCGTTTATAAAACTGAGAGTCACGCTACGATTAGCATGGAGCTCCTGAGATCGCATAGTCGAGGGATCTCGATTTTTGGAAACATAGGCGAAATCACTAAGTTGATGTTGGCGAAAGCGCTGAGAACGATATTGTACGATGGATTCCCAGAACCGTTCGAGCTAAAGGTAACGGCCAACACCGAGTCCAAGTGCTTCACCCCATCGATAATCGTTGGGGCAGTAGCACAACTCATAGAGTTGGGATCCTCAGTATACGAGGAGAGCTTTTCCCAAGACGATAAGGATGAGATTATAGAGGGATTGCTATCCGAGAGGCTTAAACTGCACTACGGAATCGGCATCCTAATATCGAGGGCCATGAGGGCATCAGCATCGCTTATAGGCTCTCCTGCTTCAGGCTCTACTGAATTCGGGTCCTTTTCGATATATGCTAAGCCATATGGGGTTACCAGGATAAGCGCTAATCCTTTCTTAGACGAAGGCACGTCTGACCTATTGGCGAAGCTCAATTCTTACGTTTTGGTGCAGCACTATCTCTCGGTTAAAGATTCCAACGAATTGAGAAGGAGGACAGCGGAACGAGGGATAAACGCAGCAATTCACTTCCTTTATGGTACAAGGGTACCGTCGGAAGGAGTATTATCACCAGATTCGAGGACGAGGTTCTGCCTTTACAAGATTGGAGAGGAACGAAGATGAGGAAAGTAGTTTTAAAACTTGGGGGAAGCCTTATAACAGACAAGTCGAAGCCCTTCTCTGTCAGGTCTGAACGTGTTCTATCGATCGTGGAAGTAATCCGCGAGGCTGTGAGCAGCGGTATCGAAGTAGTTATAGTCCATGGCGGGGGATCGTTTGGGCACTTCGCAGCCAAGAGCGAAATCGATGAGAAGGGGAGATTGACTAACGAATCTGTGCCTCGTATATCTGATGCGATGATGGAGCTGAATCAAATAGTCATGCTTCATTTTCTCAATGCTGGGCTCAAGGCGGTCTCTTTCCCTCCTCATTCGATCTGCCTCGCTTCATGTCAATTTTCAACCTTCAATTGCAATTTTACACCTTTGCTAAAAGCATTCGTCTCTGGCCTAATTCCGGTGACTTTCGGAGACATAGTCCTCGGCGATAATGGATGCGGGCCGTTCATAATTTCTGGTGACGACCTTTCCATGATGATAGCTAGGGAGATCAAGGCAGACTCCGTAGTATTCGCCACGGATGTCGATGGTGTATACAGGGATCCAAAAGACGCATCTTCCTTAATCAGTTCGATAAGGCTTGAAGATATCCCGGGTATAATGAAGGAGATAAAGTTTCCTTCTAGCGTCCCAGACGTCACAGAGGGTCTCCCTGGAAAATTGCTCAAAATATACAGGTACCTAGGGGGGATCTCTTCGCATCCTGTAGTAGCAATAGTGAACGGGAGCCTGAAGGGAGAGCTAAGCGCAGCTATCTTAGGAAGGAAAATCAGAGGAACCATGATCTACTGATAAGCGGGGACATTTTCTCTAAAAATAAATAATGATGTGAGTTAAGGATAAAGAGAGAGTGGATAGCATGCCGATGGATACTGCTACCAGAAAGATGGACCACATATTGCTTTCTCTTTCCGAAGATGTTGAGGCGGGCGATCCCCTCTTCAATGAGGTCAGCCTCATACATTCTTCCTTGCCTGAAATGAGCTTGAAAGAAGTCGATACGTCTATGCAATTCCTGGGGAAACGGCTCAATGCCCCCTTTATGATAACTGGCATTACAGGAGGCCACCCTGTGGCGGGGGAGCTGAACAGATCGCTGGCGAGAGTCGCGAACGAACTTGGCATCGCGATAGGCGTAGGAAGTCAAAGAGCAGCTCTAGAAAATGACAGCATCGGATGGACTTATAGGGTTGTTAGGGAAGAGGCGAGGAATGTTCCAGTCATTGCAAACATCGGCGCACAGCAGCTGGGTGAAAGGCCAGCAGAAGTGGCTCAGAGAGCAGTTGAAATGATAGAGGCTGATGCCCTCGCCATACACCTGAACCCAGCCCAAGAGGTTTTTCAGAGAGAGGGAGATACAGACTTAAGGGGACTCGTGGAGAAGATATCTAAGGTCGTAGAGCATCTGAATGTCCCGGTGATAGTTAAGGAAACAGGCTGCGGGATGTCGTTCGAAACGGTCAGCGCGCTATATGAGTCTGGCATTAAGCTATTTGACGTTTCCGGCTCTGGGGGGACAAGCTGGGTAAAGGTTGAGATTCTGAGGAGAATGAGAAAGGGAGAAGAGGTCGATCTTCCCGGAATCGAGCAGATGATGTCTTGGGGAATACCCACATCTAAT
>JAEMPT010000132.1 GCA_022759165.1 Thermoprotei archaeon | reverse complement strand
GACGTTGCGTGGGAAACAGCCTTTATGTTTCTCAATGGTTTCATCGCTAAGGAAAGCTTTGTCGAGTCAGTGGCATTATTCCACCCAGAAGCAAGCAGTTTAAATGAGGCAGTTGCTTTGATGGGCTATACTTTACCCCAGGCTCTTGCGATTCTAATTGCTGCTAACTTATATGTCCCATGCGTGGCGACTTTAGCTTCAATGTATGGAGAAACAAAGAGCTTTAAAGGAATAATCATGTATCTTACTTATTCCGTCTTACTCGCTATAGCAGTTAGCTATTTGATTTATTTATTGCTCGGTCTTCTGGTTTGAACCTACTTGGTTCAACAACTATCCTCTCATGTATACCATAGCCTATCAAAGTATTGCCAGACCACGCTTGGATGAAGAACTCCAGCTTTTTTCCTTTAATGGACAAAACCTTTGCCTCAATCTCTACCTCATCTCCTAGCATCGCCGGTGATACGTGATATACGTCTATATGAGTACCGACAGTCACTTTGCTTTGTTCGATGAACCTTTCAGCGAGCGTTTTGCAAGCATCTTCCATAAAAGATATCAAGCTTGGCGTCGATAACACGTCTACGCTCCCGGATCCAACATATGAGGCTAAATGGGATCTTTCTACTCGATATCTTTTTTTCAATGAATAGTCAAGACTTTTCATCAGAAATCCACCATTATTGCATTTAGATGTTGTTGAATGATATATGATGAATTCCCGCTTGGGGGCGGAGAGAGATCAGACAATTGTTCCAAATTTGAAATTAAATTTGAGATTTATAAGTGCTTCTGAGAATGAACTAGCTGCAACTATACCCCTTAGCACTAATGAGGGAAGATGTTATCTTTCTGTGCAGGAAATCAAAGGAACAAAGGAATTATACCCATTATTATGTAATTTATCGTCAGAAAGACCTCGAGGTAATCAGCATATAGCTTGATTCTTCCTCTTATGACCTTGGCTGAAAATAGGCTGGAAAATATCGATAATAATATACCCGTAGAGTAAAGAAATAACCACGTCTGAGCGTAATTTACCGAGAAGATTTCTATACTTCCTTGAGCTGCAGTAGCCATGGAACCAGACAAATAAAGGAGAAAGACGCCCCCAACTTCAAAAATACCTATGGATATGAGTGCTATATATAAATAAAGAGAAAGAGAGGTTTTTCTGACTTCATCGAACATCATGAGCTTCCTGACGAAGTCTCTCGCAAGCTGGAGAACTGCGCTCGCAGAACTTCCACCTCGAGAGGCAGGAATCAATACTTTCAAAGACTCTGAAACCGATTTTGGAAGCCCCTTCACCATATCATAAACAGCTTTGTCGAAGCTCTCTCCTAATTCAATTTCAGCCAATGCGATTTTAATTCTTTTCCTGAGCTCCTCAGAGGTCACGGATAATGAGGCCCTTTGTAAAGATTCTACAATAGTTGATCCCGTTTTAACTCCTACTGAAACCGTGTCGAGCAGAAGGACCATCCCCTTCATAGCTTTAGAAGCATTTGAAACGATTTTCCTAGTTTTCAAAGCGAATGGAATATGCGCAACAATGAGAGATATGGTGGCAGAAGACAAAATGATGTAAATGCCTTCTGAAGCAAGCCTAGAATCCTTGAAAAGCCCTGACAAATATCTAGAAAAAATGAACCAGGATGCAAAGTATATCACTATCCCGGCTACCAAAGATGACAAGATATATTTGTTTCCGAAGCCGTAAACTCCACTTTCGCTAATATTTTTCTTATACTTCAATCCAACATTACCTCTCTCAATATCATATCAGCTAAAAGAATCAAGATGGCGAAAACCGGCGGCAATAAGCCTACGTCAAATAATAGCAATGTTTGAGATACGCCGCCTAGCAAACCCCATGAGCCCCCTGCCATGAGCATCATGAGCACTAGCATAAAGGGAAATATTACAGCAACTATTATATACGATTCCACCAAAACGCCCAATCTATCTATAGCGCTTCTGACCTTCCCCTCCATCGCATTTAACAAGTCCCATAAAAAGCCCTCTAGAAAATCGGAAAGCCCCACCCCGCTCATTGATATGCTGGACAACCCCTCATATAGCATTGAAAACGTTTTAGATGGGACAAGCTCGCTTTCTAATAAAAGAGAGTCCCTCAGGTCTATTCCGGTATTAACTCTTTCTACAATTCTTCTGAAAGAATTTCGAATTTCCTTAGTAGAGATCATATTTTCAGAGAAGGAGATCGAGTCGAAAAGATTTAATCCACTGGAGGCGACAGCTGTAAGAGTGATTATGGCGAACAGTGCGCCACTCTCCATTCTTGATTTAATTTCAGCTACTTTAAGCACCGGCAGAAAAATTACCATACCAAATCCAAAAATTGCCAAAGCTAAGGATAAAGTGAGAGACAGTGGGAACAAGAAAAACAGTGGGAATCTATGGAGATAATAATAGAAAAAGATCAAAGAGAACCCAGAAAAGAGAGTCACCATGAATACTAGCAACGATAGTGCTACGTAATATTCCATTGGAAAGGGGAAATCGATAACTTCTAAGTATCTGTGGAGCCAACCGAGCCTGCCAGCTAGATCTCTAGTCAATGGGTTCCTGCCAAGAAGCCTATACGCATACATAGAGAAATCCTTCAGAGAAAGCGTCACAGAAATCCTCACCTGGCCTCAGGAGCGTACTTTGCCATGGCAAAATCCGGATTTATCATATATTCCTCTATAGCCCTCGAAACTTCAGTTGGAGACTCTACGCCTTTCTTCAAAAGGTTGGATAAAAACACCTCTCTACGACGCATTTCTTTCTTCAGCTCCCCCTCATCAACTCCAGAAATTTCGGAAATTTTCGTGATCCCTGGAAGAGCGTCAGATTCCATCCATGTATCTTTCACGATATCGTAGTGAAAAACGCTAGACACATTGATTTTTTCTGTAGCAGGATCATATGACATCACATCAACAACGTCAAAGACCTTCCGGTAGATTCCGCCTGCTCCACGCAGAATCCTGGTGAATATCATCGTGTTGACCAGTGGGATCATGCTCCTAGGGATGTTGAGGGGATGGCTCTCAAGCCTTCTGATCGTTTGCTCCACGGACTCAGCATGTATTGTACCCAGGCCGCCGTGCCCCAGTGAAATAGCTTGAAAAAACGTGTAAGCTTCCTCCCCTCTTATTTCCCCTACTATTATATAATCAGGTCTCTGCCTGAGGCTAGACTTTAGAAGTTCGAATAGCGTTACATTAGCTATATTAGGGGAAGAGGAAGGCCTTACAATAAGAGGAGTCCAGTTTTCCCGTTCGAGCCTAAGTTCACTGGTTTCTTCTATAGTGACTACCTTCTTTGCAGGGGGAATGAACATCGAAATTGCATTGAGTAAGGTCGTTTTTCCACTAGCCATGGGTCCAGCAATGAGAATAGTTCTCATATATGATATCATAAGCCAGATGTAAGACGCTATCTTTGGCGTTAAAGTGCCTAAAGATATTAACTTCACTATGCTCATTGGTATCTCTGATCCTCTTCTTATGGTAAAAGAAGCTCCTTTCCGAGTCACAGCATCCAGTACAAGATGGGCTCTGTAGCCCTTAGGAGGCAATGGTCCTTCTACTATGGGATTAGCATATACGAGTTCCTGCCCGGCCCTATAAGCTAGTCTTCTGACGAAGGCTTCATAGATTTCCGTATTTCTGAACTTTATAGTAGTAGGGAGCCATTCATATTTCGTATGATATACATAGACCGGAGATTCTGCTCCAGTGCTTGAGATGTCTTCCACATATGGATCGTTCATAGGTACATCTATGGGACCATAACCTAAGTAATCTCTTCTGATATAGTATGCTATCTTTTCGGTGGAGGTCGCGCTCAGATCTAGCATTAGCTTGTTTATCGCTTCTTTTACCTTATTTGTTAATTCTTCTGAGAGCAGCCCCCATTTATCCTTCAGCTCCCTCGGGTTAAAATAAAAGGTTCTCGAGATATACCTTTTTACCACATCGAGGGATCTTCTTTCCTCTTCGGATAGTTCGGGTTCAACAGGTGAATATAAAAGCTTAATATCTTGCCTATATATTATAACATAAGAATGCTTTGTAACCTGATAGAAATCAACTATTTCCTTCTCCTTCAACGCGTCGCCCATTTCTACCCTAGTAGATCCCTCGCTCATGTTGATAGTACCTCATTCTACTAATATGCAAATCAAATTGTTAAGGTTTGAGCCTGTTGGTCCAGTGCGTATAGTATACCCCCCTTTATCCAAAACAGAGAAAGCATCGTTATCTTTTAGCCTCCGGATAATCTCACTTCCGAATATTTCCTTTAATTCTACCCATGTATTCCCGTCAGCAAAAGCTCCAGCGGCATCGCTGCTCCCATCTTTCCCGTCAGTATCGATAGCAAACATAGATATACTTTCGTTTCCCGATATTTCCTTAGCAAACCACAGCACCAGCTCGGTTGCCCTTCCCCCGATACCTTTTCCTCTAACTCTAACGCTAGTCTCTCCTGCTACAATGATTAAAGCCGGCTTTTTGAAATCAGTCAAACCGCTTTTCGTATCAAGCGCAATTGATGATAGAACCTTAGCGGCTTCAGAGCTTTCCCCCTCTATTCTAGTGGTAATTATATATGAATTAAGCCCTAGCTCAATCGATTTACGCTTTAGAGAGAGGGCCAATTCATATGGCGTTGCTACCAGGTAGCTAGCTGCCCTTGAAAATACCGGGTTTCCTGGTTTTGGGGTCTCTGGTAATTCGCCTGAAATTCCATTTTTGATGACTTTTAAAACCGATTCTGGAACCTTATCCTCTAGCCCATAGAACTTCAAAACATTGTAAGCATCTAAGTAGGTAGTTTGGTCAGGCACAGTCGGACCACTCGCAATAAAGCTAATTTCATTTCCTGGAACATCGCTGGCATAAAACGATATAATCTGTGCGGGATAAGCATATTGAGAGAGCCTTCCGCCTTTTACCAAAGATAAATGCTTCCTAACCGTATTTATCTCTTTTATATCTGCTCCAGAGTTCAATAACAAAGAATAAGTTTTTACGAGCTCTTCCAATGTTATTGGGGGCATCGGTTCTTCAACTAAAGATGACCCGCCGCCCGATATCAAGAAGAGCACGGTATCCTCTTGGTTCAGGCCTTCTAATGCTGTCCGTATTTTTCTGCTAGCATTAACGCTAAGTTCACTTGGAACTGGATGGGTAGATGGAATTATTTTCACCTTAGGATCCTCTTTAAGCAGAATATTTTGCTCCTTTGGATACACAACCAAGGATTCACTCACGATAGAGCCCATTATACGTATAACAGCTGTCGCCATACTTTGAGCGGCCTTCCCAAAGGAAATTAATTTTACCTTTCCTTTTCCAAACGAATGGTTGCCGACGATTTCACCTTTAAAATTTTTTACAGATAGAGAAATACCGTCGAACATAAGCTTTTCTTCCATCATTTTCCCTATATCTAAACGCTCTAGAGAATATTTGAGTAGTTCTGAAAGCAACGATGGCATTTTTTTGCCAGTTATGAACATCTCAATCAACCTCATCTAATACAACGAAAGCCTTATCATTTATAAACAGGGAGTGATAGCAAGTTTTTATAAAATTTGTTAATGACTAATATATATTTCAACATAGTAAAGTCCGAATTGAAGTAAAAACATTCATGTCGACGAGAGATCCTAGCTGAAATTGAGAAATAAGCATAGTACTTAGTCCAAAACATCATTAAAAATTACATAAAGAACAATAATTTCTAATTCCTACCATGTGTCGCCCAAAAATGACTATTATGAAGAATAGCGCGACTTTTTTGTGAGGAGAGAAAAGCCCTCTTTTCGGAACTGAAGGAATACAGAATTTTATAATCTCGTTTATTGTAAATGCAGTCTTGAAGAATATGAATCGAAGGGGCCGCAACAGAGCGGAAGCGATGAAGAGCGATGGCCAATGAAATAAATTGGCCGCCGTAGCTCAGCTGGGAGAGCGCCGGACTGTGGATCCGGAGGTCCCGGGTTCGAACCCCGGCGGCGGCCCCTTCTCTATAATTAAAAATTTCAAAGAACTTAGTGGTGACGATAGTTGGGAAAAATGAGGTTAACCATTCCTAAAAAAGAAGAAGATATGGAGAAGATAGTGCAAGAGGTTATGGAATCTCACCCTGAAATGGCCGAGGAACACGAACATTCCCATAACCATGAGCATGAAGAGGGCGACATAGTTGACGCGCTAAATGCCATCGCAGATGCTATAAACCATCTGGCTATTCATATCGAGAACGTAGAAAAAAGGCTAGATTCCATAGAAAGAGAGTTAAATAATTTGAAAAAACAACGACTTAACCCATAAATTTGTAGACGCTGCTCCATAAATGAATTTTAGTAAATTTTCATATTATACTCCGGAGAGGAAGGTTAATGGGAGAAAACGGTGCAGCAGAAGAGAAAAAAATTCCTATAGGAGATTTGAAGAACATCTGGTTTGAGTACGATAGTAGGAATGACATTCTATACATAAATTTTGGCTATGATATTGAAGAAGCAGACGAAGAAATTTTATTGGAAAACGATATAGTAGTTAGGATAAAAAAAGGCAACATCATAGGTATGACTGTTTTCGATTTCTCCAAAAAGATCGGAAAAGAACTTGCTTGAATGCCATAATTTAGAGCTAACTAGAAATCGCTATCCTTATAGCAGATATAGCTCTCTTCACATCATAAATGCTTGGCGATGGCTCGAGAAAAATGGTCCAGTCACCATAATAATATATTTCAATCTCTCTGGAAAAAAACGGGATGAACCACGTGAAAATCGTTGCCATTAAAGGATAAGGGAGGAAAACCATTAGATCCCTGAGGTTGATATTCCCTCTTTCAAATAGATCTTTGTCAACGGTTAAATACAAATAAGACAAACTTTTGCCGAAGATGATTTCTACTAGCAGACAGTCGCCGTCCGTCACGATATCTCTGATTGTAATATTTTCACTCAATATATTTGATAGTGTCTCATTCATAAATAACTTAATTGAGCGATGACTGTCCGAAGCCTCTATCAACTTTGTAAATACCTCCTACGCAGCTGTACAATAGTATTGCAATAGTATTAAGCCAACTCAGCAAGAATGCCCTTAAGATATTCGGCTTTTTCTCCGCTTTTCATGAGCTCTTCGATGGTTTCCAATCCTAAGAGTAACTCATATGAGTTTTCTTGCCCTTCCCCTATCTTGTCGCTCAGTTCTATGTAGCTCTTAGCTATTCTTATGCTCTCTTTTATGACGAGGAGTGCCAGTTCCTTTTCGCCTGATCTATAAATGCTTATTGCGAGCTTAGCTGTCGATATCGCATCTTTTTTTGTCTCAACGGCCTCTTGGGCGATGATAGCTTTAAACCTATCTAGTACTTCGCTATTTCCATCACCAAAGCCCTCATTAGAATCGCTTATTGACAATTAAATCAGCCTCATAATATAATCAAGACTGAGTTATGTTTTAAGAGGTAAGACGGAGTCATATTATACTGATAATTGACCTCTTTCCTCCAAGAGGCAGAGAGGTTCCCTTCATCTCTTCGAGCTATATCTGCTAGCTTTTCTCTATATTTCCACCTAAAAGGGCAAAGCCTTCAGTTATAAAGACCAATTAAATCACGATTCTCATAGAATCTTTAGGTATTGCATGACAAATGGTAAGTTGGAACTTTTTCGGAGTGCCAAAACATAAAATATCTTTTCAAATTGAAACTTCTCATGTGGTCCAATTTGCAGTATGAATATGAAGCTATGAAAGAAATAGCAACCTTTATTGAGAGGTCTATAGAGGAGCTCGACAAAAGAGAAGTCGAAAAATTCACCGAAAAGCTAGTCGAGATATATAGCAAAGGAGCTAAAGTTCTAGTCATGGGTGCAGGAAGAAGCGGCCTAGTTGGGAGGGCATTCGCAATGAGACTTATGCACCTCGGATTTCAAAGTTACGTGCTTGGGGACACCATAACACCGAGCATATCTTCTGGCGATGCAGCTATAGCGATAAGCGGCTCAGGAACTACAGAATTGACAGTTACAGCAGCCAAGGCTGCAAAAAAGGTAGGAGCCCAAGTGCTCGCGATTACTTCCTATCCTGATAGCCCGCTTGGAGAAATAGCTGATCTAGTTCTTAGGATCCCAGGGAGGACAAAGTTAGCAGAGGAAAAGGATTATTTTTCTAGGCAGATATTGGGTATACATGAGCCTCTTGCTCCACTGGGTACTTTATTCGAGGATACAGCCATGGTTGTTCTTGACGGTATAATAGGAGGACTTATGCATAGGCTGAACAAGAAAGAAATCGATCTGAAGATTAAACACGCTAATGTAGAGCTTTGAAGTGATTCATTTGCCCGGGAAGCTCCCTCCATCCATATTAGAAAAGCTTTTCTTTTTTGTACAACCAGAGAACTCCAGAGTAATCATTCCCCCTAAAGTGGGAGAGGATGCCGGTGTAGTAGATATAAGAGATACGGAGATAATGGCTGTGCATTCAGACCCAATTACGGCATCAAGCAACAGAATAGGCTGGCTTTCGATCCACGTTTCAGCTAACGACATAGCCGCTAGTGGATTGAGGCCCATATGGTTTTTAACTACTGTTATTCTTCCTGAGGGCACGGGGGAATCCATGATATCTGCTATAGCGAATGATATCGAGAGAGCCTTGAAGGAAATAGGCGGGATCCTTATCGGTGGACATACAGAGTTCAGCGATTCTGTAACTCGACCGGTTATATCTACGACAGCAATAGGAATTGGGAACAGGAATAACCTTACACCTACGTCCAACGCGAAGCCGGGAGACGTAATAATCATGACCAAAATGGCAGCATTAGAAGCGACTTCCATAGCGGCACATGAACTAAGCGAATTCTTACTGCAAAGGGGAGTATCTGAAACTGAACTAGACGAAGCAAAAAAATATATAAACAAAATATCAGTTGTACCAGAGGCCATCGCCTTATCTTCCAAACGTCTTGCTAATGCCATGCATGATGCTACTGAGGGTGGTATTGGAGTTGCCGCGTTTGAAATCTCATATGCCTCTGGATGGGCGGTCGAAATCCAAAGAGATCTCGTAAGAACATCCGATGTAACCCGAAAAATAATGAAAATTATCGGCGCAGATCCCCTTTTCTCTCTCTCGAGTGGAACTTTGCTGGCAACAGTACCAAGTAACAGGGTTAAAGAAGCTATAGATACCCTCACCTCAATCGAAGTTGAGTCCACAATAATCGGGTCAGTTTTAAATAAGAGGGAGAAAAAGCTCTATTTAAGAGAAAGAGGAGGCAAGGAAACAACTATCAGCGATTTAATGCAGGACGACTTCATAAAGAGGTTGTGCGAAATTGAAAGAACTACTAAAAGATGAAACCGAAATAAAAAGGAGGCTATGCGAAGGGCTAACGGGTCCTACATTGTCGCTAGTTCTCGACAGGAGATTGGTTGATATAGAGGCCGTCAGAAAGGTGATATTGAAGTATGAGGTGGGTAACTTAATAGACAGTAGACTGCTACCGCTAAAGGGCGAGGCAGAGCAGTCTTTCGTACTTGTTATACGCCTAAAGGAGAAGGAATGTGTTACTTCTTGCGATGAGAAGTGTGGAAGTAGGGATACTATGTGCTTTGGGGATTGCTTCTTCGAATGCTTGTCGTCAATTAGAGATGAGGTGGAATCTAAGCTCTGCAGGTGATGAAAAACGGGATTCGCGCCATTAATACAATCCTTGATAATGCTCTTTATTATTTTGGATCCAATAGGTAACGCCCCTCTTTTTTATGGTTATACTAAAGATATGAAAGAAACCGAAAGAAGAAAGACGATACTGAATAGCATAGCAATAGCAATTGCCCTTCTAGTATTTTTTGCATTATTCGGTGAGCCCTTCTTCAGATATTTTGGAATAACGGCACCCGACTTCAGAATAGCGGGAGGCATCATATTATTCGTGTATGGGTTATGGGGAGTATTTGGAAATACTGAAATCGAGATGGTGAAGGACAGGGAATCATTGGCCATCGTTCCCTTGGCAACTCCTCTTTTGGCTGGTCCCGGTTCAATAACCACGGTGATCTACATAAAATATAACTGGGGGCTATGGATCTCTCTCTCTTCTATTTTAATCGACGGGCTAATAGCATTAGGGATTCTCCTTGCTGGGGAAAAGCTCTTTAAACTGTTCGGGAGCAAAGGCAGCATATTCCTTGTTAAGCTCTTCTCAATGATTCTCCTGGCTATAGCTGTAGGCATGATAAGGCAAGGGATAACAGAAACAATTAATGGAGGAGCGAATGCCTTTTAAAACCCACTTTTTACAGATATATAATCCCGAACAGATGGGGGGAACCTCCGCACTTTAGGACGAGGAGGAAGTCAGCGTTAAAGCATACCTAGAGCTCTTACTTAACTTCTTCATTCAGGGAACATTCTTCTAAGTCCGTTTGCTAGTTTTAATATCTATCCTTAAGCTCTCTACACTCTTATGTATGGAGTTTCTAGTGTGAAAAGATGAACCCACGCTACGTCAAAGTGATAATTTTCGAGAAAAGAATACCATATTTAGCTTTAAAAAATTAGCCCTTGTTTACTATTGCTTCGCCGAGCTCTACTTGGATCTCCTTGGCTACTCCTCTAACTATTGCCATTGCCTTCTCTATAAGCTCTTCAACTTTCTTCATCTCCAGGCCTTCAATATATATTCTAATCTTTGGCTCAGTTCCGCTGAGTCTAACTAGGACCCAGCTCTTATCAGGAAAGTCTAACCTTACACCGTCAAGTGTACTTGCATTCTCGTACCCATTCATGTCCGAGAGTAACCGTTCTTCCAACTTCTCATAAAATTCTTCCTTTTCATCTAATTTGCCTAATACAGGAACGCTAAGCCTTGCCCAAGGGTATGTAGGGATGTCAGATAGAAGCGCATCCATATTCATTCCTTCTTCCATCATTAGCTTAGTGAGAAGGGACGCTTGATAAATTCCATCGACCCATAGGCCCCATTTTGGATCTATCAGCTTCCATGGCTCAGCTGCCAATAAAGCCCCAGGATGCTCGAGTAGCTTCTCGTGTATTTTTCCAAGCTTCGACCTGACTATTCTTCCTCCATATTTTTCAACAACATCTAGGACGCTGTTACCAACATCTACACTGATTATGATCGTCCCCTTCCCATCCATCAGCTTGTATTTAGAGTAAAGCGCTATAAGAACGTCTTGTTTGACAAACCCTTTCCTGTTGGTTAAGGCCGCCAGCCTGTCAGCATCTCCATCATGTGCCATTATAACATCCGGAGAAAGAGATGAGGCTACGGGGAGAATAGGCTCCAAAACATCCTGTCTTGGTTCTGGCTCATGTGCTGGGAAGTAGCCGTCAGGATGGCAGTTCGCAGAGAAAACCTTCGCGCCTAATATCCTAAGTATCCTAGGAGTGTAATTGCTAGCGGCTCCATTGCTGCAATCCACGTATATCCTCGGGACATATTTCACGTTCCTCGGTCTCAGTACATTTGAAATTTCGTCCACATAATCTTCTCCCATTTCCTTAGCATCTATGAGCCTGCCTACCTGGTCCCAGCTAGCGTGGAATTTTGACTTTACTTGCATGAGTTGCTCGAGCTCTTCCTCCATTTTTTCAGTGTACTCCATGCCATTATATTGGAATATCTTTATACCGTTATCAGGTGGGGGATTATGGCTGGCAGTTATCATTATTCCGGCCTTGCTTTTTGTATGCGGAACACTGTAAGCTAAAACGGGGGTCGGAACTAAGCCCAAGAATACAGCATCTACCCCCCCGCTCATGACTCCAGAACCTGCGCTCAGCGCCAAAAGGGGACTGGTTGTCCTAACGTCGTGCCCTATCGTAATTGTGCCTCTGCTCCCGACGTGAGCAGCTACGCTTACCCCTACATCGTAGGCAAGTCCAGGCCTTACCGCTTCTAGGTACCTCCCCCTGACCCCAGCCGTACCGAAGAGCCTAGAGCTCCTCATCTTCTACCACCTGCTCTTTAGGAGCAAAGCTTAAGATTTGCTCTGGTCTACTCACAGTTATGCTGGCCAGCTCTGTCGCGCGGTATAGCCTCAGAGTTTTGATGTAAATCAGCCAATCAGGTTTTTCCAAATTGACAGGGTTATCTAATCCTTGAGCTATAAACTCTATCGCCTCGCTCCTATGTAGCCTTACCACCTCCCCCTGCCCCCTTTTGTAAACTCTACCATCAATTTTAATCCGAAAACTCTCACCTGCGTGTGCCTTCATTTTGAATATATCATGCACTGCCTCCTTAATCCTATCAACGAAAACATCCGTAACGGCATCCACAGGTATTACCCTTAAAATAGGAGATGAAGAGAATTCCTGAGTATTCTTTATCTTTTCTACTGCTTCGTAAGGGTCGACTGCTAAGAGCAAAATAACGCTCTGAGAGGTATCAATTATTTTCGCGTCTTCGATCACTTTTCTAAGCTTTTCTCTAACAACGATGTAATTGTCATATCCAGGGTAGTGAGTTACTATTAAGTTAAAGGGATCCTTTCTCACAGCACATCTCCCGCTAGCTTTTGCCAGAAACCATTTAATATATCTGACTTCCCTCTTCTTTAAGAGGCAGGAGGTTCCTAACTTTTACTCTTGGTCGCGTTTGTATTTCACAGGGCATATGCCTGCTATGAGACACTTCAACCCTTAATTGATTTTTCAATATATTATATTGCTATCGTTTTCTTGTTTTTTGAAAGTCAAATCATTGACATTATAATTTAACTTATCTTGCAAGATATCTAATAACTAAAAGCCCTGTCTTAACTTCGATGGTGGGATTTCTAGATAAAGTATCCCATTTTACCGGAAAGTAAGGTAAATTAGTTTTTAAGCGATCTACCGATCTAATACAATGAGTAGTAGATGTTTATTCCTATCGGAGGTAAGCAATTATGGCTGGTATTCAGGAAGGCTCAGCCCATCAAGATAAGCATAGCGATCTTCTAAGACCCGTAAGCAAGTTCGAAGGAAAGGCAATCATCGTCGATGGAAAACCTATCAACATCGGCGGTCCCTTACCATCTTTGAAAGAAGGAGAGAAACTTGTTAAGTATACTCAGAGCATATGTCCGATTTGCGAGAGGCTTCTTCCCGCCATTATCGTTGAGAGAGAAGGTAAGCTTTTCATAAGGAAGGAGTGCCCCGAGCATGGCTCTTTTGAAGACCTATATTACGGTAGTGCCAGGATGTACTATAGATTTCTTAAGTATGAGGAAGAGGGGAGGGGAAGTTACGTATATATTCCATCCACCGCTCCATGCCCCTTTTCATGTGGGTTATGCGCAATCCACAAAAACCATACAGCACTAGCTAACATAGTTGTAACTAACAGATGCGATCTTTCGTGCTGGTATTGCTTTTTCTACGCTGAAAAGATGGGATACGTTTATGAGCCAACAATAGAGCAGCTTAGGGAGCAAGTTAGGAATCTAAAGAAGCAGGGTAGAACTATTGCTGTGCAACTTACAGGCGGAGAGCCCTTGATGAGAGATGATATAGTGGAAATCGTGAAAATGTTAAGGGAGGAGGGAGTGAGGCACATTCAGCTAAACACGGAAGGTATCCCCATAGCTGAGCTTTATAGGAAAAATTCAGAGGCAGCAATAAAATGGACGAAAGAATTGAGAGAAGCAGGCGTCAACACCGTTTATATGAGCTTCGATGGGACTAATCCGAGAACAAACCCGAAGAACCACTGGGACATACCCTTCATTTTCGAAACATTCAGGAAGGCAGGTATGACAAGCGTTGTATTGGTACCTACGGTGATAAAGAACATTAACGATAACGACCTCGGCAATATAATTAGGTTCGCTGCTGAGAACATGGACATAGTAAGAGCTGTAAACTTTCAGCCGGTCAGCCTTACAGGTAGGATGAAGAAGCACGAATTGGAAAAGTTCAGAATAACCATCCCAGACGTGATAGAGAGGATCGAAAAGCAAACGGACGGCCAAATAAAAGAGGAGTCATGGTATCCGATCCCCGTTGCAGCGAAGTTCGCCGAGTTCATCGAGGCTATTACAAAGAAGGAACAGTTTCTAATGGCTAACCACATAGTATGTGGAGCGGCTACTTACGTAATTGTGGATAGGGACGAGAATGGAAAGTTCAGAAGATTTTATTCGATCACAGACTTTATAGACGTAGATGGATTCCTCAGCTTCCTGGATGAGAAAAGGGAAAAGCTTGAGAAATCGGGAAAGATCATGACTTATCTACAACTGCTATCTTCCTTGCGGCACCTGGGAGACTATATAATTAAAGATGAGTTACCCACTGGTACTAAGATAAGCAAATTGCTAATGAGGGTGATAAAAGAAAGAAGCTATGATGCTCTCGGAGAGCTACATTACAACTTGTTATTCCTCGGACTAATGCATTTCATGGATCAGTATAACTACGACGTTCAGAGGGTTATGAGGTGCAATATACACTATACGTCCCCAGACGGAAGGGTCATTCCGTTCTGTGCATACAATGTCTTAAGCGACATATATAGAGATTCTATACTGAAGAAGTACAGCATATCGTTTGAAGAATGGTCTAAGAAATGGAAGGGTCATAAGTACGGGGTAAGCGACAAATATGTGCCAAACATAAAGGAAATCAGAGAACATCCACTATATAAGAGGACATACGCTAACTTTCTCGTACAAAGCAGGGAATAAAGAATTAGAAATCTCCTCACTCTAATGGATTAAAGGATCCCAGCATCATTCGGAATTACATCGTCGTTTGCGAG
>JAEMPT010000049.1 GCA_022759165.1 Thermoprotei archaeon | reverse complement strand
ACGCTCTTTGAATAGCTTGTGTATACAGATACTGCTTTAGCGGTGCTGTTTTCAGCTTGTATTGTTACAAATAAAGAATTACCGTTGGCTACTTGATACGGCGAGTAAGAAATTGAATCGTAAACTTGGAATATCATTTGTCTAGAGGTCGTATTGAATGCAATTGCTCTAATTATAAGGCCAGAATATGCGCTGCTTGGGTCAACCGACCTCGATTTATAAACTGAAACCCATTCCCTCGATAAATTTTGGAATAGAGGCGTAGATATGACGATGGGGCCTTTTCCTGCATAGACTCCAGAATGCAAAGTTATTATATCGTCGCTTTCAGTTGGAGGAGCAATTGCGTTGATTTGAAGCTCAACCATAACGTCTTTGCTGCTCAATATGCCTGAAGCATCAAAAAATTTTCCCGTAGACGGATCTTTCTTTAGAAATTCTAAATTTATCACTATCTGAGGATAGCTGGGAACTCCGATCAATCCGAGGGCCACAAGAGCGTAGGAAGCAGAAGCTATTGCCGCAACTGTAAACAAAGAGGCAATTGCTAAGAACTTCCTGCTCTTCCAATTCATAAACATTCACATGTAATATTTATACTGTAATTTACTATAAAAAGATAACGTGATTTGCATATATATTTAAGGATATTGAAGTAGTTTATTTGAAAACAAATAAAAGTAGTTTTTAGTTTAAATTATTCATTATAATTGTATTTGATGATAAAGCTAGTTGTATGTTTTTAACCTATGCGAATGAGGCTAATCTTGAGTGTTTCTAATTAATGTGATTCTGTAGTTAGCATATATGGTTTCGAATACAATGGGTTTTTCTTCCTTTAGAATTACTGTCTTATTAAATTGAAGTTTTTAAAGCTCCAGATGTTCCACAGGAAGTTAAGGGGTCTTTTTCGCCTGAAGTTTAATATTATACTTGGATTGTTAACCCCCCAGTTAACACCCCTCCATTTCCAATGGAACATTTGGATAAAATTTTCCATATCTCCCCCTCTCCCCTTCATTTCGAATGGAACATTTAATTTAGAAATTCAGAGAAACGATATATAATTCAGTTTGTATAAAAAATAAATCAAGCTTCTAAAACTAAACTTAAATATAAAATTCCAATAGAAATAGAGGGGTCTACGGGCTTTTGAACATCTTTGGCAATCTTACACCTTTTTGCCCTTGATAATCACCAATATAAGGTTTTTCAACGGGAGTAAGGAGACGAGCAAAGATCAGATGCATAAATCTATCGCCAGCGTGGAGCTTTATTGGAAACGATCCACCCACGATTTCTATGGTTATATTTCCTTCAAACCCAGCATCAACTATCGTAGGAGGAGAAAGGATCCCTAAACGAGCATATGTGCTCCGTAAATTAACAAAAGCCATTATATCATCAGGAAGTTTTATATACTCCATAGTATTTAATAGAACCCTCTCTCCTGGATTTATTATAAAACTATCACCATATACTATCTCATAGTAATCATTTGGGTCCAAGTTCTTTGCTCTAGTATCAACGGGAGTAGAAGCCATCTTAAGTTTAGCGATTTCCTTAGAAAGTCTTAAGTCTACACCGTTTTCCCTTACTATCTCATCATCAAAAGGCTCAATCAAGATTCTTCCTGTCTTAATATAATATTTGAGATCACGGTCACCCAAAATCACGTATAATCACATCCAAAGACAACAATTAGAAAAAATTCGCTAGAAGAGGGAATATTAATGTTTTCAAATATCATCAACTCTAGTTAACTGGGGGGTTAACATTAAATATTTTTATAACGTATTCACCTAAAAACAATTAGAGTTGAAGAATTTTGAAGCACGAGATAATTATGTCTTATATAATTATATCAATCGGTATAGCACTCATATTGTTCGCAGCTTACCTAGCATATTCGGATTATAAAACATACTCACCACAGTTACAGTTTCAGCAATCTTCAGATGTAAACGGACTGCTTTCATCTACTATAACGTCTTTGCTAGTTTTAGCGATGAAGTTGGGCTATCTCGGAATCTTAGTTTGGGGAGGATCCCTGATAACGAAATACGGCATTCAGCTTTTGATAAAGGAAGTACAAATAAAATAAGAAGCAAACAATAGAAGGTTCAGCAGAATGCTAGGTCCAGCAAAATATGGAGTTATAATAATAGGTATCGCATTGATAGCTTACATGCTTTCTCCTCTAGCAGCCCTCTTTTTCGAAATTTATAGAAATCCTAATGCTTTAGGCCTAACGATAAAGCCTTTGGAATATTTTGAGAACCAGAGCGCTCTCATGGAAATCACATATATGCACAACATAACGATCCCGTTCAAGAATTTGACCATTGAAATATTCGGTTCTAAGGTAAATTTTGGGGACGTAAGTGAAGGAGTTTACAGCAAAAACTTAACCGTCCCTCTCTCAGCTATTCAAAATGAAAGCAAGATAAAAGTGAGCTTCATTTTAGCAGGTATATACCCTGTGACTATAGAGGTAGAGAGGAAGTGAGCAACCTTTCGAGAATAATAAGAGGCATAGTCATAGGCAGCATATCCGGGATCCTCTATTACGTATTGTTTGCCTTATTGATACCCAAAGCGCTTCCAACGTTTAACATTCCAACCCAAATAGAACCTCACATCGAATCCAATTATCTTTGGCTCGGGCTCGCGCTGATAGTAATATTGGACATAATAGGAGGAATACTGCGTCTCCCCCTCTCTATCCCTTTTTATCTGGCATCTGCATTTTTGGCGCTCTTTTTCATGGGTAGCATAATCAGTTGGGGAAAAATCACAGAAGAGCTGAACCTTTCAGGTCAACATGTTTTCATATCAGTCGATGCATCTTCCCTAATAGCTGTAATAGCGGGAATCACCGTAATATATGCACTTTTATCCGCCATAGATAGAATGGGGAACGAAAGCTGACCCCCTCCTATGCAAAGAGCGAGCTTCGGTAAAAGACGAATCATTGAAGCGAAAAGACACATCCTCCCGCGAGGTCGCCATGGTATGAAGCTACTAGTTCCTGCCCATTAAATAAGAAAATATAGGCCCCCCTCAATATAGGAGAGAAGGAGCTGGGATCATTGAAGAGAAGTATCCTGAACATATTGGTATTATTATCATAATCAACCGTATATTCTGTACCATCGCTCCCAAACACCTTTATTATATAGGAAGACGGAACTCCCGTTAAATAAGCATAAAAAGGATCCCTATTTTTCGTCAAATAAATAAAAATGAAGCTCACGTTAGTGTTCCCATAGCTTCCTAGGCCCACAAAGCCCGCCGTTAAAGGAGAAGTATCATTATAGTTGGCATAAGAAGCATCAGAAAAAGAGTTAGAAACCGCCGTGGCTTCAAGATATGCGAAGGCCTGACCTTTATTTATATGAGCTTCAAGCAATGCAGCCGCAGAGTAGCTTATCGGATTCCCAGAATCTAAATTTGATCGTTTCTTGCCATCGTATTCCCATAAAGTTGCTTGCAGCTTATTTCCGAAAAAGAATCCAGCATCATAAAAAGGAGCACTTTGATAAGTTGAATTCAGAAAGAGAATATCAGCGTAGCTGTTTAGCTGATCAGGAGGAAGAGCTTTGGTAAGAACATACAGGTTGTTGGGCAAGGCATTGCTTAGACCATACGATGATAGATTCAAATACGCGACGCTCTCTTGAACGGCAGCCCTCGAACCTATAATACTGATCATCCCCGGCCTCCACGATAAAGCTCCTGTAATGTTGACAATTCGACCAAGGGATATGGGGTCGTTATAAAAGTCGTCGAAAAGAATGGTATTATTTTCAATTAGAGTCAAATATTTAAACTGCATAGTCCCTGGAGGTTGCCCGGCACCTTGAGCTGAATTGATCGCACTAATTGAGGCGAGCGCCCCCGTGGTCGTATAAACGGATACTATAACAGACCCCGGCTCAGAAAATACCCCATTCAATGTGAAAGAGCATCCCCCTCCAGGAGGGATCTGGCATCCTATGAAGTTGCTCATAACCACATTGCCGTTTTGGAATATAATCAGAGACCTCGAAACGAATACGGGCTCCCCATATGAGCTCGTTAAATTTATGTTTAGAGATCCGTTAAAGGAGAAGTAAGTATAGTACCCCCGTACCGACCTGGAAAGCTCAAAGCTTTTCCTCAATATATCCTCCTTTTCAACGGATCCCTGCACATATGTTGCCGCTGATTGAGAAAGTGTGTAGAGGGAATAGAAGATTATGAAGAAGGCTAACAATAGGAAGAGAAGCGCGATTATTCCAGAGACCCCTCTTTCCTTCAACACGGCATCTCCATAAAACCTTTTATTCTCCCCTTCTATTAAAATCTTGGATTTCGTTTATGCGAAGGATGATGATTGTGGCGGTCTCTGAGCCTCAACGCGATGAGAGGAAATTTAGGAGCCCTTGCTGACCTTCGCAAAATAAATACCAAGGAAAACGCTACTCTTGAATCAAAATATTAAAAGGATCAACCAAACTTTAAATGTCTCAACTGACCAGTATAAAAATATCTTCTCTTTCTCCCAGCATTTCGCTTATTTTACCTCCAATCCAATTTGTGAAAAAGGCATAAAAGGTTCGCAAAAATGTCAGGTTTTTCTGAAAAACTGAGAAGAGCAGAATTGGCTCTTTCTTTTGAAGACGTTCTCCTGTTGCCAGGCCCAAGTGATGTCAAACCATCGGATATAGAAACTTCAGCATATTTGCCTCCCAACTTAAAATTAAAGATACCGATAATGAGCTCCCCAATGGATACGGTTACAAATGAAAACGTCGCAGCCGTGCTAGGTTCGATGGGAGGCCTCGGCATCCTCCCCAGAAACCTCCGAGAAGAATCTATGATAAAAACGATAAGAAAACTCAACGATTCTGGCATTCCTATAGGAACGGCCATTGGACCCGCTGATATTGAATTGGCAAAGAGGATCATCTCCGAGGGCATAAGCGCAATCGTAATAGATTCCGCCCACGGTCACAGCAAAGCTGTTATTGAGACAACCTCTAAGCTATCTCATTTTGATGTTGGAATCATATCGGGAAATATCGTTACTGCAGAAGCCGCAAAAGCGCTCGTTGGTGCAGGTGCAACTGGCTTGAGAGTGGGGATAGGCCCGGGGCACGCTTGCACTACTAGGGAAATAGCGGGAGTCGGCTGCCCGCAGCTAACCGCTATAGCCCAAGTGGCTGATGCTGTAGTAGATTACAAAGTAGCTGTTATAGCCGACGGAGGCATAGAGAAACCTTCCGATATTGTTAAGGCAATAGCCGCTGGGGCCCATATAATGATGCTTGGATATCTTATCGCTTCAAGCGACGAGGCCCCTGGAGAAAGAGTTGAAATAGAGGGAAAATGTTACAAACAATACAGGGGAATGGGAAGCCTCGGCGCCCTAAGTTCTGGTTCTTCTAGGTACGGGGAATTCAAAAAGGTGCCCGAGGGGGTTGAAGGGCTTATCGAATGCAGAGGTGCTCTTTCGAGCATAATAGATTACCTCATTGGAGGTCTTAAGCAAGGCATGGGCTATATTGGTGCGAGAAATTTGGAGGAACTGAGGCAAAAGGCTGAATTCGTGAGAATAACATCCTCGGCCCTCAGGGAAGGCGGACCTAGAGGGATGTTGAGGGACGATCGATGGGGAAGCTTGAAGTAGAGGAGCTCTTTCATTACGGCAAGATCTATAGAGATGTGGTTCTGCATGTACCAGGCAGGATCTCCGGGAGCTTCAAGGTCGCACTTATGCCGGGATTGAGCGACGCCCACGCCCATCCACAGGTAATAGATGTGGGAGAGCGCGGAAGATGGAAAAATAGCTACGAGTGGATAGCAAACAGAAAGCTAAGAGTTAGAGAGGAAGATCTAAGAGGAGATCCCGAGTTATCCTCGAAGCTAACTATTATAGCTTTAACTCTCTCGTTGCTCGATGGAGTCACCATGATAGCTATAACCGGGAGCCTTCAAGGGAACCTCCTTGCCCTTCGAAGGCTGAAATATCACCCCAGGGTAATAATGCTTCCAACGATCTTGAATAAGAAGGGTTGGATGAAGCTCGAAGATGTTTATACGTTCCTTCCCGATTCAACTCGCTTGGATGGAGGGAAGATTTCAGCCGGGATATTCATACACTCTATAGGATTAACCGATCCGAAGACCGTAAAGGAAGCGATATCTCTGGGAAAAGGCGAAAAGATCCCAGTAGCTATGCATTTGAACGAAGGCGTTGGAGAAATCGAAGTTCTGAGAAAAATAGCTGGAAACAATTTAAACGAAGTCGTTGCCATACATTGCATCGAGGAGTCCGAGGAATGTAAGAGGCTAGGGCTTCGCGTGGTATCTTGTCCCTTGAGCAACCTCTACTTATATGAAAGAACTATACCACAATTGGAGTTTATAGATGCCTTCGGAAGCGATTGGCCTCTTGTTACAGGTACTTTAAGAAGGGCGCTTTCAACTGCAACTTCAATCTATAAGAGAGAACTTGAGGTTTTGGATAAGGCGACGAGGGGCGGCTACGAAGTCTACAACATAAACCATGAACTAGACATCTCCTTATATGATGACACACTGGAAAGAATAGTAACCGGAGAAGCTCATCCTAGGACCGTAATTGTTGGGGGGCAACCTACAGTGATCGAGGGGAAATTAGACGGTATTGATAGGGGAGAAGCAGAAAGAGCGCTTAGGGAAACGATCAACGAGGCATTCAGTTTGTATGGGGTTGATCATTGAATGAAGAAAGTTTTAGTCGTAGACTTCGGGGGACAATATGCGCATTTGATAGCTAGGAGAGTTAGAGAGCTCAACAGATTCTCGGAGATCCTCCCTGCAAAAGAATATGGTGGCTCTTTAAATTGGGATGAGGTGGGAGCCATCGTGCTCTCTGGGGGGCCAGACAGCATAAACGAGAAAGACGAGACGCTAGTTAAAAGGATACTCGAAGAAACAATAAAAAGGAGGATCCCCGTACTTGGAATATGCTATGGCCATCAATTGCTGGCTGCCGTTCTAGGAGGAGAAATCGCTAGAGGTAAAAGAAAGGAGTATGGGTCAACTTCGATTGAAATTCTAGTTGAGGACCCCATGTTCAAAGGGATCCCAAAAAAACAGATCGTTTGGATGTCCCATTCAGATAGTGTAGCATCTCTCCCAAGAGGAGCCGAGCTGCTCGCAATGACGGAAAATGGGGTTATAGCCTCATTTAGGCATATTTCATCTCTCTCCTATGGGGTTCAGTTCCACCCAGAGGTTAAGCACACAGAAATTGGTATGAGGATCCTCGAAAACTTCCTCACGCTCATAGCTTCTTTAGAAAAAAATTGGTACCCGAAAGATAGGGCAGCAGAAATAGTTGCGATTTTAAGAACGAAGATAACTGAGGGGGAAGCCCTTTCTGCCGTTAGCGGTGGTGTAGACTCATTAACAGCGACGATCCTTACCTCAAAAGCGATAGGTGGCGAAAAAGTTCATGCTGTGATCGTTGATACTGGGCTCCTCAGAGAAGGCGAGGTCGAAGAGGCTGAAAACGCTTTGAGAAAGGCAGGCGTAAAAAACATCTATGTTCTAAACAGGTCAACTCATTTTCTTTCGAAGCTAAAAGGCGTTGAGGATCCGGAAAGTAAGAGGAGAATTATAGCCGAGGAATTCGCTGAAGCGTTCGAGGAATTCGCTTCCGAGCTGGCCTCTTCTGGTATTAAGCTAAAATATCTGGTGCAGGGCACAATATATCCAGACAGAATAGAGAGCGGCGCCGTGGGATCTGGCTCAGATAGGATAAAGAGCCATCACAATATCATTATGAGGAAAGTGGGCCAGCTGGAGCTCGTAGAGCCTCTGGCCGAGTTCTATAAAGACGAGGTAAGGGGAATAGCTAGGAACCTTGGTATTCCGGAAAGCATCGTAACGAAGCATCCGTTTCCAGGACCAGGTCTCGCTATAAGGATCCTAGGTGAAGTCACGGAGGAAGCATTGGAGAAGGCGAGGAAGGCTAACAAAATAGTTGAGGAAGAGCTAAGGGAGTTCGGATTATATGAAAAAGTCTGGCAAGGATTTGCTGTACTGCTCCCAATCAAGAGCGTCGGTGTTAAGGGCGACAGGAGGAGCTATGAGCAGGCCGTGGCGGTCAGAGTAGTTGAAAGCGAGGACGCCATGACGGCGTTCCCTTCTAGAGTTCCCTGGGAATTGTTGGAAAAGATATCTTCTAGAATAGTTAACGAGGTCCCGGGAATTAATAGAGTATTGTATGATATAACAACAAAACCTCCTGCAACGATCGAGTTCGAGTAGTTTTCCATAAAATTTTAAATTATAAATAATTCTTGAAATACATCAGCCCCTCCATAAAAAGCGGGAAAACATTTATAATCCATTTAATAAAATGCTTCTTAACATCAATCCCACTGGAGTGTGATTATATGAAGGAGGGCTCGGCGGAGATGGAGAAAAGCAGATCGCTCAGATCCTCTGCCGCGGCCCTCCTCGCTTCCTCAATATATAGCTATTTCTTCGTGTTGATTGTACAGGTGATTGTTTCCATTTATATTTGGGCCCTCCGCTGAGGGGGGCCCAACTTCATATATTATAAATAAAAACCCATTATTTCCCCACCATTCAACCTTTTTCCTTCATTTTAAAACAAATCATATGAGGTCGATCCATAATGAAGACAAGCAAGAGAAAAAGCACATATAACCAAACAGGTTTCAGATCTCTTAGCACAACCTCAGTCCTAGCTCTTGTAGTATTGGTAGCGATCGTTATCGCGGCCGCTCTCCTATTTGCAAAAGGAAGTCCCGCGACCCAAACGACATCGACACAGCAAACTACAATTCAAACCACATCAACAACGAAGCCGCCATCATCAACGACATCTCAGCAAACAACATCGATGCAACAAACAACAACCCAGCAAGCGACATCGGGTAAAACCTTGAGAGTTGGAATCGGCGTTGACGCGGACACATTAGATCCGGCTGGGCAGACAACTACAACAATAAGCAACATAATCAGGCTCATCGCTCAACCGCTATTTATAACTTCGCCAAACGGAACCATAGTACCAGTCCTAGCCGATTCTTATAACGTATCTAGTAACGGTACGGTCTACACGATTAAGCTTAAAAAGGGAATAAAGTTTCAGGACGGCGAACCCCTCAACTCAGAAGCCGTTAAGTTCACTCTCGAGAGGATCCTCGACCCCAACGTGAAGGTTCCGAGCAGGGGTAACTTCCTTCTCATCGACCACGTTGAAGCTGTTGACGAGTATACAGTAAACATATATCTTAAGAAGCCGTTCGCCCCTTTCCTCGGAGTACTAACTTCGGCCTACATAATTGCGCCTAATGCCACTAAACAGTTGGGCGATAAGATCGCGAATAACCCAGCCGGTATAGGCACCGGCCCCTATATGTTCAAGGAGTGGGTTAAGGGAGACCACATAACACTCGTTGCCAACCCCAACTACTGGAACGGGACGCCATACTTCAGCCAGATGATCTTCAAAGTTGTCCCAGATGCTAGCACCAGGGAGGCCATGCTGCTTTCGGGTGACCTAGACCTGATAATACAGCCGCCTCCAAGCGATCTAGCTAGCCTAAGCTCTAGGGGAGACGTGAAGGTCTCCTGGACAATATCCACGAGGGAAATGTACATAGGGATAAATACGCAATACGGCCCGCTGAACGATACGAGGGTAAGGCAGGCACTGAACTATGCAATAGATAAGGACTCTCTCATAAAATACGTATTATTCGGACTCGGAAGCCCAGAGGATTCCATACTACCTCCCTTCGTTCTTGGGCATATAGCCGTTGGACCGTATCAATATGACCCACAGAAGGCCAAGCAGCTTCTTGCACAAGCCGGATATCCCAATGGCTTCTCTGTTACATTGATAACTCCAAACGGGAGGTACCTATTTGACACGCAAGTCGCTGAAACTATAGCGCAATACCTGAGAGACATCGGGATCCAAGTTAACGTTAGGACCTATGACTGGCCAACATATGTCTCAACCATACTAGCGCCTCTGAACAAAACAGAACTACAGCTGTTCCTGCTAGGTTGGTCACCGAGCGTGCCAGATCCATATTTCTACACGTTCCAGCTGTTCCACTCTTCCCAATTTACACCGAACGGGTTCAATAACTTCTTCTACAACAACACAGAGGCCGACAAACTCTTAGAGCTTGGAGCCACGACTACTGATCCACAATTAAGGGCGCAGATCTACCAGAACCTCACGAAGATTGTATGGAACGATGCGCCAATGATATTCCTCTATTACCAAGGATTTGTCGTAGCATACAGGAGCACCCTGAGCAACGTCGTCCTGTTCCCATATGAGATGGTCGACTTCGCAAGTATAAGAATGGGGTGATCTAGGAGAATGGCGGCTATTGGATTTTTTGGAAAGAGGCTCATCGGTGTGGCCGTTGTGGTCATATCGGTGAGCATATTCATGTTCGTGCTTCTCAGGTCGATCCCAGGGGATCCAGCTAGGCTCCTCGCTGGATTCGACGCTCCCCCAGAAGTTGTGGAGCAGATAAAGGAAAGATATGGTCTAAACGACCCGCTACCGGTTCAGCTAATCAAGTACCTTGAAAACCTCTTCACATTAAATCTGGGAACCTCAGTTAGGACAGATTCGCCGGTTATAGTCGAAATACTTCACAGGCTTCCTTATACGCTTTATCTATCCGCGGCAGCTCTCTTTATTGCTGTAGCTATAGGAGTACCCCTTGGGGCATATGCGGCGCTTAAGAAAGATTCCCCCATCGATTACTTTGTAACAGCTCTGATATCCGTCGGTACAGCAATGCCTACCTTTTGGCTAGGACTTATGCTCATCCTGCTATTCTCTGTTCAATTAAAACTCCTACCTGCTGGGGGGGCAGGAAACCCGAGCAGTATAATACTGCCCGCAATAACTCTATCCCTCCCAGTCATGGCCCCCATAGCTAAGACCACAAGGTTCACATTCCTCGAGGTTCTCAAGGAAGACTTCGTTAAGTTGGCTGTGGCCAAAGGGCTCAGGAGAAAGACGGTAATATTCAAACATGTAATGAAAAACGCGATGGTTCCCGTTGTTACAGTATTGGGACTTCAACTTGGGAACCTCATGAAGGGCGCCGTAATAACTGAGACGGTTTTCGCATGGCCCGGCATAGGAAGGCTAGTCGTCGACTCAATATTCGCTAGGGACTACCCCATGGTCCAAGGGGCAATATTCGTCCTCGCGTTGATCTATGCGCTGATAAACCTCGCAGTGGATTCGCTCTACGCTGCGATAGATCCAAGGATAAGATTAGGAGGTGCTTCATGATGGAGATAAAGTTCGGTTGGCTCAAGAAGCTTGGAATCTACAACGACAAAATCATCATGATCACCAGTAGCAGGACTGGAATGTTCGGACTAGCGTCTCTATCCTCTATCGTTTTCTTATCCTTGATCGTGGACCTCGTGAGCCCCTACAACCCAATAAAAGGGAACCTTGCCCAAGCTCTAAAACCCCCATCATTGGAGCACATCTTCGGGACAGATGAGCTTGGTAGAGATCTGTTCACGAGGACATTTGTTGGGGCCAGGACCTCGCTCCTCATCGCATTGCTCGGCACCGGGCTTGGAGCAAGTATAGGGACGGTTCTCGGACTGATCGCCGGTTACCTAGGCGGAGCGGTGGATTATTCGTTAATGAGAGTGGCCGATGCTCTTTTATCTATACCATCGATATTGATAGCAATAGCACTCGTGGCTATACTTGGGCCGAGCACCACCAACATAATAATATCAATATCGTTCGGCCTCATACCATCTTTCATGAGGCTGACCAGGGGAGTAGTAGTCCAAGTAAAGAACATGGAATATATAATCGCCGCGAAGCTTTTGGGGCTCAGCAACTTTAGGATAATGTTCAAGCACGTTCTACCAAACATATCGTATATATCAATATCTCAGTTCACGCTCGAGTTGGGTGGTTCAATACTTATGGCCTCCGGTCTTGGGTTCCTAGGATTGGGGGTTCAGCCACCGTACCCTGAGCTAGGTACGATGATAGGTACAGCTAAGAACTACATAGGTGTTGCGCCGTACCTAATACTATTCCCTGGCATAGTGCTGTTACTTTTAGCATTAAGCTTCAATTTGCTTGGTAACATGCTCAGGGATATAATGGATCCAACTTCAAGGGTGAATATGAAATGAGTCTTCTTGAAGTAAGGGATTTAACAGCATACTATATAGTCGGTCACAGAAAGGAAAAGGTTCTATCAGATGTGAACATAAGAGTTGAAAAGGGAGAGAGAGTCGCGGTAGTTGGAGAGAGCGGCTCAGGTAAGACGACGCTGGCCTCTATAATAGTTAGACTTGAATCAGAGAACCTCAAGATAGAGAAGGGCGAAGTCCTTTACAGAGGTGTGAACTTACTTAGTGCTGAAGATAAAGAGTTAGAAGAGCTGAGAGGAAAGGAGATCTCAGTTGTTTTCCAAAACCCCTCCGCATCTCTAGATCCGCTCTATACTGTTGGGGAACAGATAGCCGAGGCCCTTAGAGAGCATGGTTATGGGAAAAGCGAAGCTAAGGCAGAAGCTATAGAGCTGCTGAGGAGCGTCGGGATACCTAACCCGGAGAAGAGATACAACTCGTACCCTCACCAGCTATCTGGAGGCCAGAAGCAAAGGGTAGCTATAGCTATAGCGATTGCCCTCAGGCCAAAACTTCTAGTCGCCGACGAGCCCACCAGCGCGCTTGACGTCTCAACTCAGACCCAAATAATCGAGTTGCTTAACAGTCTAACTCGGGAGTACGGCACGTCCCTCCTGCTCATAACACACGATATAGGGGTAGCCTATGATGCATCTGATAGAATGATCGTTATGTATGGCGGGAGAGTAATGGAGGCGGGAAAAACCGAGGAAGTAGTATCCGCACCTGCACATCCCTATACACAATACCTGCTCTATTCGGTTCCGATGGGTGGATCCAGCATAAAGATATGGAGCGGAAACGTTAGAACCACAATGCGCTCAGGCAACGGCATATCCAACAAGGGATGTCCATTCTATGGAAAATGTGCATCACCCGCTAAGAAATGTTCCTATGAACCCCCAGGCAAGGTAATTGTAGGGAAAGAAGGCAGAGAGGTCTATTGTTGGAAAATAATCGAAGAGGAGGTGTTGATGGCCGGTGGCAGGGGGATTTGAAGCCGCTGAAGTGAAAGAGCTCAGAAAAATATACAGGCTAAAAACTTCTTTGAAAAAAGTCGCTGAAGTGAGGGCGATAGACGGAATAGATCTGAAGATAAATAAAGGGGAAGTCGTTGGCCTCCTAGGTGAGAGCGGTTCTGGAAAGACAACATTGGGCAAAATTCTCGTCGGTATAGAAAAGCCTACTTCGGGGGAGGTTAGGCTGTTTGGAACAAGCGCGGAAGAATTCCTCAAATCGAACAGGAAGAGCGTCCAGATGATATTCCAGAACCCAGATACTTCCCTCAACCCAAAGATGAAGGTCGGAGATACTTTGAGAGAGGCTCTTGAGGCCGGTGGCAGGGTTGGCAGTAAAGATGAAATAAAGGAGCTGCTGGAGATGGTTGAATTGGACCCGAAATACATTGATTATTACCCCTCCCAGCTATCTGGAGGCCAGAAGCAGAGGGTAGCTATAGCGAGAGCTCTAGCAGTGAAGCCCAGTATAATAATAGGAGACGAAATTGTTTCCGCGTTAGACGCAACGGTAAAGGTGCAGATACTCTCTTTGATACAGGAGCTTCAAAGGGAGCTCGGCTTCACAATGTTATTCATAAGTCACGATCTTCCAATAACCAGGGCCGTGAGTAATAAGATCGCTGTAATGTATTTGGGAAAAATCGTGGAGATACTTGAACCAAGAGATCTGATCGAGGATCCCCTTCATCCATATACGAGGCATTTGCTAACTTCCTTGCCCTCAATATATTTGAAAGGCCTCAGCCTGGATGGGAAGAGACTCAAGCTCAAGGAGCTACAGACCCCACCTCCTGCAGCGGGTTGCAAGCTCCAATCCATATGTCCGTTCGCATCTGAAAAATGCGCTCACGAAAATCCCCCAGCAGTGAAAGTGGGGGGAGACCATGTCGTTTTTTGTCATCTCTATTCCAAAAATTGAAAGGTGAGAGAAATGGGAAATAAAAAAATAGTATTGGATAACGTGAGGATATTCTCCTCCGAGAAAATGAGTCTAATTGAAAATGGAAGAATACTAGTAGAGGGAGGAAAAATCTCTGAAGTAGGAACCAGGGGAAGTGTAGATGTCCCAAGCGACGCGCTCTCCCTTGATGGAATGGGGAGAGTAGCCCTTCCAGGCTTGATCGACGCACACCTACACGTAACGGGCATGAGGACAGGAGATAACGTCAAGGAGCCCCTGCTCACACCCATGGGTGTGTTCTTTGCCAGAGGCGTAAAGGATCTGGAGAGCCTCGTCATGGCAGGCTTCACAACAATCGTGGACGCCGGGGGAATAGTTTCTCTCCATTTGAGGGACGCCGTGAACGAAGGCACAATAGTAGGGCCGAGGGTCTTTGCGGCAGGATTCTCGCTATCTCCAACCTTTGGCCATGGCGATGTTCATTACATGCCCATCGAATATGTTGATGCGAGGACAAGCAAGTTCATGAAGCCTCTCAAGGGGCTCATATGCGATGGGGAGGCTGAATGCAGGAAGGCAGCGAGGTACTCGCTCAGAGAGGGAGCTGATTTTATAAAAGTGATGGCAACAGGAGGAGTCCTATCACAGAGAGACAGACCAGATTACAGGCAGTTCACACTTGAAGAGCTTAAAGCGATAGTGGATGAAGCTAGGGCAGCCAAGAGATTCGTCCATGCACACGCGCAGGGCAAGGAGGGGATAGTTAATGCCCTCAATGCAGGAGTAAAGGTGATAGCCCACGCTATATATATGGACGAAGAAGCCGCTGAACTCGCTAAGGAGAAGGATGCCGTTGTGGTGCCAACTCTTTCAATAGTCCATAAGATATTGGAAGTGGGTCCGAAGGCAGGGATCCCGGAATGGGGTCTCAAAAAATCAGAGGAGGTTTACAAGGATCACGTTGAAAATGCTAGAAAGGCGAAAAGGCTAGGTGTGAAGCTCGCTACCGGCACAGATTTCCTAGGAGGGTTCTTCCCGCATGGAGAAAACGCGCTAGAGCTAAAATTGTTCGTAGAGAAACTCGGGATGTCTCCAGCAGAAGCTATAAAGTCAGCGACTGAGACGGCCGCAGAAGTAGCAGGCATGAAGGGCTCCATAGGTAGGCTGGAAAGAGGTATGTTGGCAGATATAATATTAGTCAAGGAAAATCCTCTACTAAATATTGACTCATTGTTAAATGTTAAAAACGTGGAATTGGTTATGAAAGGAGGAGAAATAGTGAAGAACAACCTCTCCCAGTAGCTAAATGCTCTTTACATCTGAAAAGCCTCGCCTTTTAAGGCGGGGATGATAAAAGCTTACAGGTTTTCTTTCCTTAATTGCTTTTGATGAT
>JAEMPT010000062.1 GCA_022759165.1 Thermoprotei archaeon | reverse complement strand
GTTCGACAGGTTACCGTTTGTGGCTTTAATAAACTCTAATTTGGTAGCAGTGCATGGAGGGCTCCCCACATCCACATATATGAAAACGGATAAAATTGAGGAGTACCTTTTGGGGGAAAGAGGCGGCAATTTCGATGTTCTGGTCGAGCTGCTGTGGAATGACCCAATAGATGAGCCTCTAGTTCGAATGCCTTCTCCAAGAGGAGCGGGTTATCTGTGGGGTACCACTTTAACGGATTGGGTAAAAAGCGCTTTCGGGATAAAGCTCGTCGTAAGGGGACATGAGCCCGCTGAGCTTGGATATAAATTCAACCACGGCGGATCTGTGCTAACGCTATTTAGCAGGTTAGGCCCTCCATACTTCAATCAAGCTGCAGCCATTGCGGTGTTCGATTTCTCCTCAGAAGAATGGATGAGTAAAATACCGTCTTACATACAGTTCATCAATTATTGATATTCTTCAAGGCTTTTCATTTTTTTATATTGATCACCTTTCATCTAGAATGAATTGTAGAGATCTTATTCTTCGATTTCAGAATGTTAGTGCGCTTCTCTGTTTGAAAAAACCTTCTATACCAGCATGCTCTTTTTCTAAATTTTAATTAAACCCATCGGCAATCTTCATAAAAAATTTTAAACATGCTTCTAGATACATTTTCGATCAAAGCTTTTTTCAAACTACTTTTCCCCAACTTCAATTAAAGAGGCTAATTTTTCCTCTATTTCCCCAGGCTCAGCGGTATGAATCCTGAGGATCTTCACTCTATCTTTCAATCCTCTGATTATCTCTATATTAGACTGATTGATTCCGAGTAGCTTAGATAGATATTTTACTAAGGAGTTGTTTGCTCGTCCATTTTCAGGAGGCTCTTTTGTATAGAATACTATTTCATCAGATCCGAAAATTAGCTTGGTTTGATGAGACCTGGGTCTAACATAAACGGTGATTTCGACGAACCCATTCCCCTCCTTCATATATCCCTTAATCTTTTTTTGCTCCATCGGTAACTTCCCAAATTTCATTGCTTAAGTATTGGCTATGATCGTTCTAAGGGATCAACTTGAAGTATACCCTTCTATTATTTTTCCCCTTGTTTTCTAGCTTCAAGAACTGTATCTGACCAACTTCCTTAGTGTCTTTAACGTGAGGTCCACCGTCTGCCTGTATATCTACTCCAACGATCTCCACAATTCTAAGTTTATCTACAGAGGGCGGCATGGCCTTTGCCAACTTAACTATACCCTCCACCTTCATCGCCTCTTCCCTACTCATGTAATATATCTTCACGGGATGCCCTTCTGCTAAAATCCTGTTCGCCTCTGCTATAGCCAAGGAAACCAGTTCCTTATCGGGCTTTTCCAAATTCAGGTCTACTCTTGAGACGTCCTCGGTGACCTGGTTCCCAGTTACAAGAGCGCCAACGTTCTTATTCAATATGGAGATCAACACATGGAGCGCCGTATGAGCTCTCATTATTCTATATCTTCTCTCCCAATCAAGCTCAACTTTCACCCTTTGTCCGGGCGGTATCTTTTCTTGTCCGGAGATCATGTGGACGACTTCTTCTCCCTCCTCGATTGCCTCGACTATTTTATAGCTAGCATCGCCGACCTTCAGCGTTCCAGTATCGGAAACTAGTCCACCAGACCTGGGATGGATGACCGTTCTGTCTAGTACTACCCTCCCAGGTAAACTCTCTAGAACCGTTGCCTCGCATTCCTTCAAATACGAATCGTCCATAAATAGAAGCGCCGTTCTCATGGGTAATCACTTAAGTGGTTTTTTGAGCCTCGAATCTTTACGAGGTGCATAGATATTTTTGTTTTTTGTTTATAGTATATATAAATTCAGTGAATGTCTCAAGCGAGAAGCTTCATAAAAGAATCGATCCTTATTCTGAGCTTGATGCGGAAAAAGAGGTTTTCGAACGACATTTCTTTTTCCAAAGAAAAGAATCTCATATTCTTTATTCTTATGGGAAAAGAAATAATTAACAAAGAAAAAGATACCCGACCTCTTTTAAAGCTTTGATTAACTGATTTAAGTTTTAGGGGTCATGATTGATAAGAATCATCATATATGGCGATCTTGGGACAAGATCGAGGCTACTTGAAGAAGGAGTAAAGGGTGCAGCATTAAAGCTTGCAAAGAGATACGGCCTTTCAATTGAAGTCACTGTCGTTTTAATTCCCGAAATAGACGAAAATTTCAAACCCAGCATCAAAGTAAATTCTGGAAAGGCCGAGGAAGTTGAAATACTGGATGAGGATTCATTGGAAGAGTTCCTTTTAGCCGAAATGTCCGGTGGCTTTAACCCGATAATATCTCTCGATTCCATACGAGATCTTGCTAAAGCAGAAGCATAGCCTTTTTTTAACCTATTACGTTTTTCGTATTGACCTAGATGAATACTCGATTTTTGAAGCAAAAGCTGAAAACATACATTAAGAAGCGTTTTTATTTTCTCTTTAAAAAAAGAGGTTCCCGTAAAAGCATATGCCCAAAGAAACTCTATCTTTATATAACGTATTACCAAACTAGTCATTAGAGTAATGAGAAAAGTGGTGCTCTGAAATTGGATGGAGAGCTTCCTACTATATTCAATGTGACGACGAACGGAAAGGCAAAGCATTATATTTTACCCATTGGTAAAGCTGTCGGAGGGCTATTCAATGGAGTGAAAGCAGTAGCGAACTTCGATATACCATGGAGAGAGAATCTAGAGAAGAGCTTTCTGGATATAGGAATTCTTCATTCTCCATCGGATGCGATCAGGTTGAAGGTTTGGATGGATGGGATATCCATTTCCAAAGAGTTCAAACCGAACTATTCTATCAAAGTCAGCGAGAAGCAGTTCTCCACAATTCTGTTGGACGTGCTGCCTATAGTGAAAAGAGAAAACGCCAGGCCAAGAAGCAGAGTTGTAATAATAAACACCGGTCCGTCCCCGTTCGTGATTACGCATGCATCATTGTTCACAATATTAAAGGGAGGAAGCGAGAAAAGTATAACTTATGCTACAGGCGGTATAGGTATAAGCAGCAATGAGATGAAAGAATTCCGTATTCAGGAAGGCCCGTGGAATAAAGTAACATTCAGCGCAATGCTTTACGCCCAGGATCCCCCACACACAATAGAGATGCTAGCAGATGGAAAAGTCGTAAAGGTCATAGATCTTTTGAAAAAGGCCGAAGACTTAGAATTTGCCACTTCAACTCAAGATATAAAGAGGCTTGGGCTCAGGAGAGCTAAAGATATAATGGGTAGGAAAAAGGCGCCGACAATACTCACGTCGGTGAGCGTTACCTCTAGCAAGGAGGAAGATAGAGAGATGGAAATAGAAGCGCGTGTGAAGAATTCTGGGAATGAAGAGCTCTATATACAATACACTGTAAGGAACCTTAGCAACAGAGCTATGAGGAAAGTATCCATTGTAGGATTCGCTTCAGGTAGTGCCGTCTATAGGGAACATATAGGAGATCTGCCTGAAGGAAAGGAAGCTATGAGAGAGGCTGTTGTTAAGCTTCCAAAAGAGGCCAGAACTTTCGTCCTGAGGCTGATCTGGAACGATGGGGCAGAAGTAAAATTCTTGGAAAAGAGATATAAGGAAAGGGAAAATCAATAATTTTCCGTTGCGGTGTTTTTTATGGGAATAAGAAGAGCTGTTCTCGATGTGCTAATTCCAATAAAGGGCCTGGGCATAGAGGAGCTGGGCACTCGGTTAGAAAGCGTGCATGGAGTCGATTCAGTAAACATAACAGTCAAGGAATTCGACGTCAGCACGCAGACCCTTCTAGTAGTGGTGGAGGGCGAAGATATAGACATGTCGGAGCTGAGAAATGTGTTCGAGGAATTCGGTGCAGCCATACATGGAATTGACCAAATAGTCGCAGGCAAAAGGATAGCGGAAATACCGGATTACTTTTACGAGCTATGAGTTTGATTGAACGATCCCTTAGGTTCTATGCCAAGATCCAGCATCATTTCGCACAACTTGCATATATCTCTCCCTATGCTCGTCGGCTCTCCACATATTTTACATAGGGGAAGCTTCTCGTATTTAGTGGAGGAAATCTTTTTAATTATCAGCTCATCAAATGACTCGAGCAAAGATAGCATGCTTCCCGGCCTTTCCTTCTCTAACATGTATAGCCAGTGCCTTATCCTAGCTCTAAGGGTTGGTTCATGGACTATAAATGGACACTCGGTCTCCTGGAACTTGAAGCCTAACTCGTAGGCATAGGCCGTGATCTCCCTCTCGTATATTTTACGCAATGGCTTGATCCTTGGAACCAGAAGATCACTGAGCCTAGGAGCAAGCGGATGTTGCCTGATGAGCCTATCCGGATCCCCCCTGAGTATGTTCATGAATAAAGTCTGCACCTCGTCATCTAGGTTATGTGCAGTCGCAGTTTTTGTGGCGCCGAGTTCTCTCGCAGCTAAGTTTATCCCCCTCCTCCTCATGGCTCCGCAGAAGGTACAGGGACTCATCTCCTTTTTACGATCCCTAGCTATAGAAACGACCTCATAGAGTGAATATCCGAATATCTCCTTCAAGCTCTTTACTACTAGGTCAACCCCCCTCTCCGAGGCATATTTTTTCAGTCTAAGTATATACTCTTCCCTGTTGTAGCCTGGTATTCCCTCAACTATAGAGAAGCCTATAAGCCTATTAGAATCTACAAAGCTCGATAAGGTATCAAGCAAGACGAAGCTATCCTTGCCTCCGCTCAAGGCTAAAAGAACTCTGTCGCTGCCATTTATCAAAGAATGCTCGTCAACCTCTTTTTTCACTCTCTCTCTGATGTCCTCTATCAAGCACTTCCCACATAGCTTTCGACCTGTGTGATGCTGATAGTACTTAGCTTCCCTAAGTCCGCATACATCACACAAAGGCATATGAACATCATCCCCTCAAAATTTATAGACAGCAGAATGAAAATTTTGTCCGGCGAAGCACATGATCTCGATTAACTATTTTGGGTTAATTGGATTGATCCTTATATCTCTTGGATGGGTGACATCGATTAAAAACAAGCCACCTGCATCCCTCAGCGGACTTTATTCCCTGGGAAGCTTGATGCTATTGATATATGCTTATGAACAGCATGACATGGTTTTTTCTGCCCTGAACTTATTCGCAGTGGTTGTAAGCGGTTATCAGTTCATTTCAAAGGTATTAGAGAAGAAAGATTTAAGTTAAAAAAAGCCTCTTCTTGGAGACCATAACTTAAAGTCATTTCCTTCCAATACGATTATGATAGCAGTTAACCATTTTAGAAAAATCAATCAGCTGATTCGATTTCCGCTTTTGATTACGGCTACCGGTTTCTCGTGCCGCCAAATGGCCTCATATATACTGCGCGCATTCAGAACAAGGAGATCAGCTTTTGCTCCAACCTTTATTCCGTAGCTCTTTATACCCATAGCTTTTGCCGCGTTATAAGTTATCATGTCGAAGAGCGTTTCCATGTCTTTTAAAGTAGTCATCCAAAGTATATGAGAGTTTAGAAAAGCGATCTCCAGCATGTTGTTGTTTCCGTATGGATAGTAGGCATCAGCTATATCATCCTGGCCTAGTGCCACATTAACTCCCTGTGAAAGAAAGAACTTCACGGGGATGTGCAATGGCCCAGTATGAGGATCTGTCACAAGGCTCATATCTGCTAATTTCAATAGCTGAGCGAGCTTCGTCAGGTAAGGCGCTGTATACATACTAGCAGCCCTCGCGTGGTTAGCCGTAACTCTGCCAATCCATTTCTCTTTAATCGCTTTTTTAGCTAGCTTTTCAGTCGTCCTCAGCCCCGGATCTCCTGTATCATCCGTTAGCATAGCTACATCTCTGTTGTATTCCTTTGCTATTTCAAACATCTTTTCGATATGAGTATCCTCGTCCTCCGAAGTTAACTCTATCCAAGGAATGCCTCCCACAACGTCAGCACCAAGCTCAATAGCCTTTCTGACGTACTCCTCTGCACCCGGATCCCTCGCTATTCCATCCTGTGGGAATGCTACGACCTGTATCGTTATCTTATCTTTAAGTTCTTCCTTAAGCCTCAATAGGGCCTTTATTCCTTCCAGCTTCGCTTTTGTGTCGGTGTCAACGAACGCTCTTATATATAAGGTACCGTAACTTATTGCCTCCAATGCTGCTCTTTTAGCATTATCGTAAATCCATGATTCGTTGTATTTTTCCTTTATCTTCGAAGCCAAAAGTATGGCTAGCTCGGAAGTCCCCATTCCTCCCTCATGGTAATGTCTTAAAGCTTCCTCCCCTATCATCAGATACGTATATACTTTGCACATGTGCAAGTGAGCATCTACAAAGGCAGGGGAAACTAACTTGCCTTCTGCATCTAATTCCTCCTCGCCTTTGCCTTCTATCGATGTGCCAACGTAGGCGATTTTCCCCTCGCTTACAGCTATATCCACCAGCCTATCTTGGTATTCTTTTGTCTTAGCCTTTCTTATCACGAGGTCATAGGCTGGCATGGTAATCACCTATAATAATCTCATAAAGTTAAATACAAAAAGATTATGTAATGTTATAGCGATCTCAATTATTTACATCGCTCATAATTAAGTGTATCGAAAAGGGATGAATAAAGATGCTACTGAGTGAGGATGATGCGATAGTTCTTGCAGATTGGGATGCAGATGGAGCGGTATCAGCAGCCATATTTCTATACCTTCAAACTGCTGAGATCTTTCCCAAGAGGAAAAAATTAAACGTTGTACTCAACCCATCTAATCCTAGAGAAGCCATCAAGTTCCTTTCTTCCGTTATCGGATGCCCTTCCTATGTAGCGATGCTCGATATTGCCTTTGTGCCTGAACTCCTGAACGCCATTAAAACCTTTAAAGAAAAGTGCCCTTCAACTGATCTGATTTACATCGACCATCACTTCTCTACTTTAGAGCATTTAGGCGAGCTAAGGCCATATTTATCAAGGGTAAGAGTAGGTGGCAGTAAACCCACTAGCATGCATCTCGCTGATATAGCGCATGAGCTTGAAAAGCCGCTCCCAGAGAGGCTCGAAGTCTTTGCGAGAGCGATAGGTTATATTGAGCTCGGTAGAAAGCCTCCTGAGGATATGATGAGCGTCGTTTCTCTGGTAGCGTCCATAGCAAGGGCACTCAAACTAGAAAGGGACAGCAAGTTCTGGGATAAAATGGTTAAATGGCTATCCTCCCCCCTCCCTATACCGATGAGCAAGGCAGACTTGGAGATCCTAAATAAAGTGAGCGAAGAAGCGAAGAAGAGGGATGAAGAGCTCGAAAAGGCCGTGGATGATCTCACCATTGGGGCGCAGAAAGTGGGCTGTTTCAAGTTCATCGATGCCAGAAAGAGGTGGAAAAGGAGGGGTGTATCGAGCCTAGCTACAAAGCTTTCCCGTAAAATGCGATCGCCTGTCGCTCTTCTCGCCTCAATAAAGGATGGCGAAATTATGGTAGTAAGGACCAGAAACAACGCGGCGAAGCTCATAGCTGAAGAGCTCATTAATGAGGGGATCGCAACCGACGTTGGTGGACATAGCAATATAGTGGTAATCAAGCTTAAGCAAGGTTATAATATTGAAAAAATTAAACAGATTCTAGTACGCTCATGTAGGTACGTCTCATAAGGTGAAGGTCATGCAGAGATCCCATGATCTTCTCAAGAGGTTCGAGGAGCTTAAAGAAAAGGTTGACATAGTCCCTGTTTTCTGGAATGATGGTAAAGTAGTATGGTTAAACGTCACACAGATTCCATGGAAGGAAGAATATGTTGAGACCGACAGCGTAGATAGGCTCGCCGAGGCCATTAGAAGGCTAGAGATAAGAGGAGCACCAGCGATTGGGATAGCAGCTGCTCTTGGAATAGCCATGGCTGCCTACAACTCCCCTAATAACGCGGAAGCGATCATAAAGTCTTCACTCGAGGCCGCAAATGTTCTCTCTAAAACGAGGCCTACAGCTGTAAATTTGTTCTGGGCCATCGAAAGGATGAAGAAGAAGATTGAAGAACTATCGAACCTGAGCACCGAGGACATAAAGGATGGTCTATTAACAGAAGCTCTAAAGATTCAGGTAGAGGATATCGAGGGCAATTTACGGATGGGGGAGATTGGTGATGCTCTTCTTGAGGACGGTGATTCAATTGTTACTCATTGCAATACAGGTTCACTTGCCACGGGCGGCTATGGTACGGCTCTTGGAGTGATCAAGACATCGTGGAGAAAAGGCAAAAGAATTTTCGTTTACCCTACTGAGACCAGGCCCCTTCTACAGGGGGCTAGGCTTACTGCTTGGGAGTTGAAGAGAGAGGGGATCCCCTTTAAGCTAATAACAGATAGTATGGTCGGATATGTCTTTTCCAATAAGCTTGCCAATAAAGCTATAGTAGGAGCCGATAGAATTTTGCTATCCGGTCATGTCGTGAACAAGATAGGCACCTATACTGTCGCTTCACTTTCTTATTTGAATGGGGCTCAATTCTATGTAGCTGCCCCAACCTCTACGATCGATGCTAAGAGCACTTTAGCTGAAGTGAAGATTGAAAACAGATCTGAAGATGAGGTGACTACTGTTCTAGGTAAACTGAGAATAGCCCCCGAAGGAGTTAGGGCATTGAATCCTGCCTTTGACGTAACTCCTCCGCAGTATGTAAAAGCCATCATCACTGAAAGAGGTATTGCTACTGAAAACCTGGAAACCTCTCTTAAGAAGCTATTGTACTTAAAGTAGAAGGTTGAAGAGCCGCCGGCGGGACTCGAACCCGCGACCACCAGCTTACAAGGCTGGCGCTTTGGGCCACATCGGCCTACCCGCTGAGCTACGGCGGCAGGCTCCTTTTAATTGTTTACGATTTTTTTCCTTTAAAAATCTCTCTATTAATAATAACTCAAGCTTTTTGGCATTTTAACATATCATCAAAATATAATATTGTGTATACTTTATTTATGATAGAAGAGATGGTAATTATGCCGAGGCAACAGAAAAAGCCGAACGTATGCCCAGTTTGTGGGACTGAGGCTGAAGCTCCCGATAAAACCTGGAATCTTGTATCACCTATACCAGATGAAAGAGGAAGGATAACGATAACTGTGATGGGTACATTCACTTGTAAAAAATGCGGACATAAGTGGAAGGCAGTTGTATCTAAACTCAAGGTCGGCGGAAGCGATGTGGAAGTGGAGGCTGGAGGAGAGAGGAAAAGCCTGAAAGGTAGCGAAGAGTATGAAAAGAGGAAAGAGGAAATCATAGTCTCTATAGATGATACCTCCGAAGACGATACGGAAGAAAGCTAGTAGTGGTTCGTTCTTTAAAGATAATATTTTAAAGTTAAGCCTTGCTTTCTATTTTTGCTCAATATCCTTTCACTCACATAAGTCTCTTTTGTATCGAAGGACAATAGAAAAAGGGTCATGTTGCTTTTTAAATTGAAAACAATCTTCTTCGCAATGAGCGATGAGATTTTAGGTTGTAAAATTGTTTCCAAAATCATAATATAAAGAAGTTGTTGAGCTTTTTAGGGAATTTATGCCATCATGGGGTAATTTCGATGGAAAAATGTAAAATAGAAGAAATTAAAGCGATCGAGATCCTCGATTCAAGGGGAAATCCGTCTTTAAAGGTCTGCATTAAATCTTGTGGAAAGATAGCTTGTTCATCGGTTCCATCCGGCGCGAGCACAGGTAAGCATGAGGCATTTGAACTTAGAGATGGTGAGAAGAGGCTGCGCGGCAAAGGCGTGAGGAAGGCAGTTCAAAACATCAACGAAATTATCTCACAAGCACTTGTAGGGGAAAGCTTAACTAGCTTAAGGGAAATAGACAAGCTCTTGATCTCTTTGGATGGAACTGAAAACAAGTCTAGGCTCGGGGGAAATGCGATCGTTGGAGTTAGTATGGCGACGGCGAGACTAATTTCGACCTTATATGAGATCCCCTTATACGCGACTATTGGCGGAGTTCTGGCGAAAAGAATTCCTACTCCCCTCCTGAACGTAATAAATGGAGGAAAACATGCTGGAAACTCCATGAGCTTCCAGGAATTCCTTATAATACCACATGGATTCTCAAAGTTCTCCGACGCTCTCTGGTCCTCGGTTGAAGTATATCAATCGCTCAGAGAAATAGTTAAGCAGAAATATGGAGCTGTTTTCACTTCCGTTGGGGATGAAGGAGGCTTCGCGCCACCTATCACTGATCCTGAAGTGGCCCTAAAGTTGCTCTCAGAGGCTGTATCACTCGCAGGTTACAAGGTTGATTCCGACTTCTCCTTCGGTGTAGATGCGGCAGCCAGCAACTTCTACAATGAAAAAAACGGCAAGTATGTCGTAAACGGAAGGGATCTTTCAACAGAGGAACTTACGAAACTTTTTCTAGAGCTCATCGATTCATTCTCTGTGAAGCTAATAGAGGACCCATTCCACGAGGAAGATTTTGAATCCTTCTCTATCTTAACTTCCGAAGCCAAAAGTAAGAATGCGATAATTGTAGGAGATGATCTCCTCACTACGAACATTTCGAGACTAGCCATAGCGCTGAAAAAGAAAAGCGTTTCAGCTGTATTGATAAAGCTGAACCAGATAGGAACAGTTAGCGAGACCTTCGACTTTTCATGGATTGCGATGCACAGCGGTTTGAAGAGAGTGGTCAGTCATAGAAGCGGAGAAACTGAAGATAGTTTTATCGCTGATTTTTCCGTAGGGATAGGTTCAGAGGGTATTAAGACCGGTGCTCCAGCAAGAGGAGAGAGAACCAGTAAATACAATAGACTGTTAGAAATAGAAGATGAATTGGGCAACGAGGCTATATATTCGGGGAATTCTTTATTTAAATAGCTACTGAAATAAAATTAAAAGTTTAAAAGGAACTCGGTATCGAATGGCCCAATATCATCGAAAAATTAATCTTAAATTGGCCTCGGGGAATGCATTCGATGCAAAAAATGATGAAGGTTAAAAGCGATGAGCCTTTTGGCAATGATATTAATACCAGGCTGACCTCTTCATAATTTACAACGCAAGAAATTTTCATCTTTTAATCGATGATAATTTGATTACCGAGAGGTCCCCCTCTCTCATGAGGGCCTCGAGCCTTTCAATTGTTTTTCCCAATACCCCTTCTAGGTCATCTGAATCTATGAGAAATTCGACATTATGACCTGCTATGGTCATGTTACCTATCATTGAGGCATATATATCCGAAAGGAATTCCTTTTCCTTTTCATTGTTATACACTTCATCTACCAAAACTATCCCGACGCCTTTTACCGCATATTCTAGCAATTTATCGTAATATGGAACGAATTTGTTAGACGAAATGGCGACCATTTTTTTAGAGCGCAAATCATCCTTCAAATTCTCTATATGAGCTACTTCCTCAGGTTTAAATGGAATTTTTATTCCCAGAAACTTCTCCAGTTCCTTTAGTGCTTCGGAGGGAGTGGGGGGATATTCTTTTGCGACCTTCATCCGCCTCTCGTAGTCGGGATATATTAACGATGGGGATATGTCCAAAACGCTAAAGTTCAAACCGTATTCTTCGAAGACTCTGACGAACTCCTCGATCAAAACTCCTGAGTCTTTTTTTATAATTTTGCTGGGATCTATCTCTTTGGGCCTTCCCCCCCAAGTGGGGTCACTTTGAGTATATCTGAAACCGCATGTGGGACTCAGCCCTAAACCCAGAAGTTTTACTTCCTTGATATCTGACTTCATGAAATAGTTCGTGTATATCTCAGCCAGCTTTTTCAAAATCTCTCGGAAAGTGAAGGTATCATATTGCTCCTTCACATGCCACCATCTTCTACCACCCACAACAGCAGCTTCTGGACAAGGATACTGATGTACTTCTCCGCTATAGCTTCTAAGAGCCCTAAAAAGAGGAAAAATTGCTCCATTCCATGCTGCGATTCCTGGGGCTCTAGTATTCATGTTCAGCACACAGTGACCAAGTATAACGGCCTCTTTCTCATTGCCAGATCTAAAGTCGGCTTTTTTAAGCGAAAGTTGAGATACAATCATCGACTTCACCTTGTATAATCTTTTATCATGAAGCTTCATATATTAACGTTTATTTACCTTAAACAATCAGTATAGCTCTAATATTATAAATAATCAAACAGAAATATATAATTTCCTAAAAAAATGTAAAAATTATTGAAATTTTGGAATTGTCTGAACGCTTTATTTGTTGGTATTTGCTGATGGAGGCGCTGGCAGATTCACAGAGCCACTTGGTAGCTCGGGGAACTGCTCTTTCATTCTCTGTTCTGCTATGGTCGAAGCCTCCTCCATTACCTTCTTTGCCTCGTCTGTGACGTAAATGTTGTTCATCTCTACGCCAGTGAATTCTCCAAGCTCTGTTACGGTGCCCTGGAGTATCTCGTCTACTTCTCCGAGTTCAAATGCTACTTCCGGCATTATCCCCATTAAGTTCTGCTTTACTTCCTTGACCACACCAACAACAGGTCCCATAGCTGAGACCAGATCCCCGACATCTCTTACTGTTTCGAGCCTAAGGCCGATCCTTTCCAATGCAAATATTGAGCTCATTATAGTCTTGGCTACTTTTCTAACTTCCGCTACCTCTGAAGCATACAACGCAGCTCTATCTGCGTCCTTCTTCACCTGTGCATCAACAACCTTTTCAAATAGGGAATTAGCCCTTTCCTGTAGCTTGTTCAGCGTATATTCTAGCCTATTCTTCTGCACTTTTATTTTGAAAAGCGCCATAGTGATTCTGTATCTTACAGGTGGAGGCGGAGAAATTCTTGCCTTCACTTTTTCGATTATGCTTTCTGTTTCTTGAGGGCTCCACTTCTTGCCGAACTTATCGATCGCAGACATTTTTTGGTCCCTGTGAAATAATAATAATCGTTTGAGTTTAAAAGAGGCAAGACGGCTACCTATCGATATTTATGAAATTCATTTCTCATAGAAATTCTAAGCTTTAATCCTCTTTCAACTACAACTTTATTGACCTTAGACCTAAGTAAACCACTAACACCAGTTATGAGAATTTTTTGCTTTAAGTTAATCTAATTTTGCTTTTAACATAGCTGGGGGTTAAGGGGGCGGAAGTCCCCTTCTAATGGAGGTGATAGATAGCCCACTTATAGAAATGCTTTTTTAGTTATAAAAAACATTCGTGCGGGGTCTACCTACTGAAAAAGATCTATGAGGTTGCAGAGGAGTACGGAATATCAGTGACATATATGGATGAGGCATACACCTCATCAAGTTTCCCACTCCATGGGGGATGCGGGAAGAGGATTAAACGCGGACTGTTCAAGTACACAAAGCTAAACAAGGTATTCAACTCAGACCTAATAGGAGCTTACAACATGCTCATAACCCCGAGTACCAATTGGGATAGAGTTAACGGGCCGGAGACCCGGCCTGGATTGAACCCTCGGAAAGAAGGAATGTAATCCCAAACCTCTTTGCAATAGCAGGAACCTTCGCCCTTTAGGGCGGGGATAAGGTCAGACTATTCTAAATATAGAGTTTTGAGGAATAGTTCAATGAATCGTTTAGGAAGGTAGAGGCATATGTAGACGATTTAGAGGCAAAGGTAACAGTCTCTACAAAGGTTAGGAAAGAATTTGTAAGGAAGGCTCGAAGACTAGGGATGAACGTATCTGACTTTTTAAGGAAGGCTCTTGAGGAAGAAGTAAGGAGGAAAGAGCTAGAGCATCTGGAGAAAGAGCTAAACGAAACGAATAGCATTCTTGAAAAAATCAATATGAATTAAATTGTGAGTCTGATAAGGAAGGATAGGGAGAGCGGGTGAATATTCTTGCCCTATTTGTTTGACTCTTCCTCTGTAGTCTGTGTTTTGAAGCTTAAGAGGATAGAAATTTAGCCGAGAATTACAACAGGAATTAACGATACATAAGGTATTAAACGTCCTGTGGAATGAAACATAAACTCACGCTTTTAATTTCAACAAAGGGGGTTGAGGAGGTAGCCCAGAGCCCCGCATCCTTGGCCGCTAGACTACCCGGCTTCTTATCAAAATAAATCTAAGAAGGATAAGGTCATTTAAGCTTTTCTTCATCTTTGCCCGGTGCTTTGTATTTGAAGCCAAAGATCAAAGTTGCCAGTATCCCGATAACGCTTATTATGAATATTATCGATTCTAATGGCTTAAGTAAATTAACTCCCAAATCTGCAACGGCATCCTTAAGGATATTTAACTGGACCAAAGCAGCTATTGCGGATATAAGGATCCCCATAAACTTCCTGACCTTGTTAAAAACTTCATCGCCCTTCGCTTCTGGACTTTCTTTATTGACCTCTATCTTATATATTGACCTGATCGCCAGGAAAAACAGAACTGTTATAGAGAGAAGGCCTATCATCCTAGCGATGGCGATTGCTACATTGAACACTTCTGCCGACAGGTTCATACTGCGAAAGACAAAACGCGCAACATCCATCGAATAAGTTATTGCTAATAGAGAGGCGAAGAAATATGATGAAATTGAAAAGGCCTTCAACGCCAAATCAACGCTCATATAATAAAACATAGATAAATGGGAGAGTTTTTTCCTTATTGATTCCGGAATCACCCTCGTAGCTTTCATAGATAGTATATAGGACCTTTGAACAACAGGTTGCTGAAAGAGGAGCGAGGTAATCACGGCTATCACTGATAACCCAGTTATAAATGGAGGGATAATCCCTTTAGAACCCAATATACCGATGAAAATAATGCCATCTTCACTCATAGTCGAGATGAAGAGGGAATTCTCGACCGCTGTTTCCAACGGAACTCCGCTAAGTATACCACCAACCGAAAGCGCAAATGACCTTATAGCGATAGAAACGATTCCAAATGCTACACCACCGATGAGAATGGGCAACCATCCTCCGACTGAGAAAAATCTAACCAAGTCTGCTCCGATTGAGGAGAAATAAAAAAGTATCCCGAGCTCCCAAAAGCTAGACAGCATTTCAGATATCTCCGCCGTCCCTATAGAAGATTTGAAAGCTAGCCCAGCTATAAAGGCTCCAAAATATTCTGGCATACCGAACCATCCAGCTGCCAGTGAAACGGACATGGCCAAAAGCAAAGCGAAGAGAAATTTATTGGTCGGGCTCTGGAAAAAGATGTTCGTCTTAATTTTGCCAAGTATATAATTTATAAAAGCATATATCAAAATGGCCGAACCCGAAAGCTTAAGGGAAGCAATAAGCCCTCCATAAGGACTTAATCTGCTCTCTCCTGTGACCACTAAAATTGAAAATAGCATGAACTGAATGAGGTCCTCTATAGATGCCTGAAGTATCACAAGCTTGAGTGTATCATATTTCATATCGCTTTTCAATGATAAAATCGCCAGCATTGAAGCAGAAGAGCAATTAGTTAATAGAAGGAATAAAACTAGTTTCTCCAGCTCAGAAGAAAAGAATAAGAACGATAAGAAGCTCGCGCTGATCCAATATATTGTTATCGCAACGAGCTCGGATGATAAAACCCTTGACAAGTTCTTTCTCATTTCGGAGATGTCGAGAAGAGTGCCTATTTCAAAGAAAAAAAGTATTAGCCCTACGCTCTTAATCGCCTCGGAATATTGAAGATCTAGGTTTATTCCCGCATCCTGGGCGATCGCGAATAGAAGCAGACCTCCTATAACGTACCCAACTACTCTGCTCAATTTCAATTTTTGGAAAAAAGAAGCCAATGCAACTGCAAATGTCATAACCAATACAATGGAGAGCAGAGGGTCCATTTCAACAACCTTAATCCTATTAAACACTGGATGAGCGGTTTTATTTTTTATTTAATACAAATTTTTATGACTGAAAACCTCGCCGTAAACGGCGAGGATAACGAGGAAGGTGAGAAAAGCTTTTTTGCCTCACAGGGATCTA
>JAEMPT010000014.1 GCA_022759165.1 Thermoprotei archaeon | reverse complement strand
TTGAGCGATGAGCTTACCCTTTCAAATGTAACGGCAGGATACAGCGAGTTCATAATTCTCCATTCTATTAGTCTAGATGTCCCGCGAAATGAGATAACAGCCCTCGTGGGCCCCAACGGTGCGGGCAAAACGACTACGTTGAAAACGATAATGGGTATGACTAGACTTAGAAGCGGATCTATCTACTTCGGCGGAGAGGATATAACTAAGAAGCCAACCTACAGGAGGGTTGAGCTAGGCCTAATATTAGTTCCAGAAGGCAGAGGACTCTTTCCTTCTCTTACAGTAAAGGAAAATTTAACGATCGGAGCATATACCAAAAAGGCGAGAGAGAAGTTGCAGGATTCGATGGAGATGGCCCTCTCCATATTTCCTAAGTTGAAAGAGAGACTAGAGCAGAGGGCGGGAACATTGTCGGGAGGAGAAGCGCAGATGCTCGCAATTGCACGGGGACTGATGGGCAGACCGAAGGTACTTCTTTTGGATGAGCCCAGCCAAGGCCTTGCTCCCGTTATCGTGATGGAGCTATTCAGCGCCATAAAAAGGTTAAACGAAGAACTTGGCATCACTATTCTATTAGTTGAGCAACACGTTAAGGAGTCGCTTGAGCTCGCTGGAAGAGCGTACGTTATGGAGCAGGGAAACATCGTAATGAAGGGAAAAGGAAGCGAGCTTCTATCTGACCCCTCGCTCAAAAAGGCTTACCTCGTATATTGAATTAGGGCAGAAATGGTAAACATAATATCTCATTGTAATAATTTAAAGTATCGAATAACTCTCTCGAGAAAGAGAATAGGTTCAATAATCTTAACATATTTTAATTTTTTGAAAAACATTAATATCTGTGTTAAATCACTATAAGTTATTAGGGTGAATAATTTTGTCCTCCACTGATTTGGAAAGACTTATGAACAAGTGGCTCAGTGCTCAAGAATTCTACGTGGTTGGCAAGAAGGTTGAAAGGGCAGATACGATAGAGAAGGCCCTTGGAATTGCGAGATACATGGAAGACTATTATATGAGGGATATGCTGGTCATCAAGCAGGTTACAAGCAAATATCCTCACGCGCGCATATTGTCCATAGACGACTCTCAGGCAAAAAAGGTGAAGGGATTTTTAATGAACATCACTGCCAAAAATATACCCGGAGAAAACCAAGTAGGCTATTCAATCCCAGATCAGCCGCTTCTGGCCGATAAGAAGGTCAGGTACGTGGGAGAACCCGTATCTTTAGTTGTCGCTTCAGATTTCGACTCCGCACTAGAGGCGGCTCAACTAGTTAAGGTAAACTACGATCCCTTGCCATACGTGCTCGATCCTTTAGAAGCTATGAAAAGGAATGATGTTTTGGTCCATGAGGAGACAGGCTCCAACATAGCATTCAGAACGAAGGTAAGAAAGGGCGACGTGGAAAAGGGCTTCTCAGAGTCCCATGTTGTTGTAGAGAACACGTATAGAACGTCGCACCAAGACCACATATATCTCGAGACAGAGGCTTCTATAGCCATACCGAATCTAGAAGGAAAGCTAACTATACTTTCCCCGTCGCAATACCCCCATCTGACGCAAAAGATAGTCTCCAGAGTCCTCGGATTACCTGCTAGCTCGATAAGAGTAGTCGTTCCATATTTAGGAGGGGGATTCGGAGGGAAGGATGACCAAGGACCTTTGACCTCAGCAAAGGCCGCTCTTGTAGCATATTTAACAAAGAGGCCGACCTTCATTGAATATTCGAGAGAAGAAAGCATTGCAGTTCATCCGAAGAGAGAGGCGACTGTTATAAGATACAAAAGCGGCGCTGATGCTGAAGGGAAGCTGAAAGCGATAGAAGTTGAGATAGTACATGATACTGGAGCATACGCCAATAGGGGGCCATTCATACTATGGAGGGCCACGATGCATGCATCGGGACCATACGTCGTACCAAACGCTAAGGTCGACGGGTACTGCATATACACGAACAAGGTTTACCAAGGATCATTCAGAGGGTTCGGGAACCCATCAGTTCAATTTGCTGCTGAAAGCCAGATGGACGTTTTAGCTGAAAAGCTTGGAATCGATCCCTTGGAAATCCGCCTTAAGAACATTTTGACTCCTGGAGCAACGACTATAACCGGACAGGTATTGGATTCATCAGTGGGAGTAAAAGAGGCTTTGGAGGCTGCAGCGTTAAAGGCCGGTTGGAAGGAGAAGAGAAAAGCTTACTCCAGTATGGAGGGAAGGTTCAGAAAAGGCATAGGCATAGGCGTTGCCTGGCATGGCATAAGCACATCCCGCGGGGTCCCCGATTGGTCAGCTGGAACAGTTAAGATAGAGCTAGATGGTTCTGTATCGGTTCTCGTAGGCATCGTTGAGATGGGACAAGGTTCCCCTACATCGTCTCATAGGCAGATAGTGGCCGAGATACTTGGAGTTCCGCTAGACCTTGTACACGTATACTTCGGCACATCAGATGCACCTGACACTGGGGCGACCCACGCTTCAAGAGGAACGGGTGTTGGGGCTATCGGGGTATATGTAGCTTCAATAGAGTTGAGAGAGAGGCTTAATTCACTGGCAGCAAAGTTGCTCAACACCGACCCGGAGGACATAACTATAGTAGACGGTGTTGTTAGGTCGAAGAAGGATCCATCGAAGAGCATGCCTTGGAAAGACCTAGTGAAATCAGCATATAGTAAAGGAGTGAGCACGACCTCATCCGGCTACTTCTTCCTTCCTAAGGGAAGGTTCGATGATGAGATGGGGCAGGGTTTCGCCTATATATCTTATAGCTATATGGTGACGATAACTGAGGTTGAAGTTGATACAGAGCTAGGAACTGTAAAAGTTCTGAAGACCTATCCTGCGATAGCTGCTGGGAAGATAATCAATCCTGTGCAGGTGGAGGGCCAAATAGAGGGTGCATTCGTGCAGGGAATGGGGCTAGCATTGACCGAGGAGTTCAAGTTCAGTGAAAAAGGAGAGATAATAAACAAGGACTTGACAGACTATGTCATCCCAACATCTATGGATGCTCCCGAGATCGCTGAACCCATATTCATTGAGGACAGATTCAAATACGGGCCATTCGGTGCAAAGGGTGTCGGAGAAATGGCACTTATACCGGCTCCATCATCCATAGCTAATGCGGTGTCGCATGCTATAGGAAAAAGGGTCACACATCTTCCGATCACTCCGGAAAGAGTGCTTAAGCTTTTGGAAGGGAGGTGAAGACTTTGTACTACAAGCTCCCTGAATTCGAATATAAAAGGGCAGAGAATCTCCATCAAGCCCTTGACGTGCTTAAGGAAGGGGACTGGAAGATCCTCGCAGGTGGGACGGACTTAATTCTGGATATGAAGATAGGAAGGCAATCACCAAAGAAGATATTGGATATAACGAGGCTCGGAGAGCTCAGATATGTCAGGGCATACAACGGAAAGATGTTTATAGGAGGGGGAAGCCGTCTTCAGGAGCTTCTTGAAAACGCCTTGGTGAAGGAAAAATTGCCTCTTCTCAGTTCCGCGATATATGAGATGGCCTCTTGGCAGATAAGGAATGTAGCCACGATAGCTGGGAACATATGCAATGCCTCCCCAGCAGCAGATTCTGCTCCACCTCTTCTCATATATGATGCTAAGGTAAAATTGAGTTCTTCTTCTGGTAGCAGGACATTGCCCATTTCGGAATTCTTCCTAGGTCCTAGGAAGACGGCGATCTCAAGTTATGAGCTCCTAGAAGAGATCGAGGTACCTACCCTCGATGGCTATTTCCAATGGTACTACAAGCTAGGGAGGAGACACGCATTCACGCTTTCGGTGGTCTCGGCTGCTGTGGCATTGAAGATCGAGAATGGAATCTTCTCAGACGTCAGGATAGCCCTCGGATCTGTTGCACCGAAGCCTGTTAGAGCCTATACTGTGGAGAATGAGCTAAAAGGGAAAGAAGCTAACGTCTCCGAAATAGAGCGTGCGGTTGAAAAGGTAGCCGAGGACATCTCCCCGATCAGCGATGTTAGGGCATCAGCAGAATATAGGTTCAAGGCAACGAAAGCGCTCTTGAAGGAGGCGCTATTTAAAGGAATGAAATACTTCGGAGGTGGTTCGGGATGAAGGTATCATTCAAGTTAAATGGAAGCCCAGTCGAGCTAGACGTCCCCCCGAACGAAATACTTTTAGACACCCTCAGGTTCAGGCTCGGAGTAAGGGGACCAAAGAGAGGGTGCGAGAGAGCGGAGTGCGGTACCTGCACCGTTCTTTTGGACGGAAAGCCCGTATATTCCTGCAATATATTCACGGTTCAAGTAGATGGCTCAGAGGTAAATACAATAGAAGGAATAGCTCAGAAGGAACTAGGCAAAGAGTTAGCTGAGAGCTTCTCTAGGGAGGGTGCGGTGCAATGCGGTTTCTGCACCCCTGGCTTCATAACAACCTCCTATGCTCTGGTAAAGGAGAATCCCAATGCCTCAGAGCTAGAGATAAAGAAGTATCTCGAGGGGAACCTATGCAGGTGCACAGGGTATAAGAAGATAGTAGAGGCTGTAAAAAAGGTCATATCTGCGTATAGGAAGTAACTTTCCGAACCATAGAGCCTCTATTCTTTTTTTCCATCTCTCCGTTCTTAGCTATTATCTCTCCTCTTAGAATCGTCAGCTCAACGCTTCCTTTGAATCTCATGCCAAGGAACGGAGTTATTGGGCTCTTAGTAATCAACCATTCCTCTGTTACCAAAGTTTCTTTGTTCGGGTCAATTATAGCTATATCAGCATCGCTACCTGGCATTAGTTCGCCCTTCTTCGGCCAAAGACCAAATAGCTTAGCCGGGTTCCTAGATATTAGCCTCGGTATGTCGCTCAGCTTCAATGTACCGTTGAGCGCTAAGCTTACCATGGATAGCAACAGCGTTTGAACCCCCGCGAATCCCGCTGCAACCTCCCATATGTCCTTTCCTCCTCCTTTTTCTTGTATAGAGTGCGGAGCGTGATCTGAGCCAATTGTAAAAATCGTGCTATCTTCCAAGGCCTTCAGAAGGGCTTCTCTATGCTCCGCCTCTCTTATAGGAGGGTTAACCTTCAGATAGCTCCCATATCTCTCATAATGAGAACTATCGAAGTAGAGGTAGTGAGGACAAGTCTCACCGGTGAGCCTAACTCCTTCTTCCTTCGCCTTTCTCAAGTAATCGAGCGTGCCCTTTGATGAGATATGAACGATATGAGCCTTACCACCGGTATCCTTAGCCATCATATAAATCTTCATTACAGCCATTTCCTCTGTTATGGGAGGCCTAGAGAGCATATGCGCCAAAGCATCCTTCCTTCCTGAGGACTTAACCTCATTTACAAAGTAATTTACAAGGGAGTCGTCCTCAGCATGAAATGCTATTGGGAAGCCGAGCGCTCTCGAAAGCTTCAGTGCTTTGTATATGGTTGCATTGCTGGGTGGGGGGAGGTTTCCCGTAGTAGGACCCAAGAAAGCCTTGAATCCAACCGCCCCTTCATTCAGCATTTCTTCCAGCCTATCCACACTGTTGTCGGAGAGAAGGCCATAGAGGGCAAAGTCCACATGGGCCTTGTTTTTCAGTAGCTCTGCTTTATCTTTCACCGTGCGCCCAGAATCAACTGGAGGCACCGTGTTAGGCATTTCGATTACCGTTGTAACTCCGCCTAAGGCGGCTGCCATTGTGCCGTGAGAGAAATCATCCTTGTATTCTAGCCCAGGCTCCCTCATGTGCACGTGCTCGTCTACAGCCCCGGGGAAGACGAGCTTTCCTGTTGCATCTATCACCTCGTCAGCCAATTCAGACTTTATTCTTTTACCAATTGCTTTTATGCGTTCATCTTCTATCAATACATCTGATTCATAGATCCCCTCTGGAAGGACTAACTTTCCCCCTCTTATTAAAAGGCTCAAAAGATATCACCCATTTTCATTTTATTTGTTTTTAGTAATATTCTATTATGAAAAATTTAAATAGAAGTCGCACCTTTTTATTTTTTTGGAGACGGATAACTATGGGCTCAACGAACTATAAGTTCATTGGTAGGGATATCCCACGAAGAGATGCAGAGATAAAAACTAAGGGCCTGCTCGAGTTTTCCTCTGACATCTACGTTCCTGGAATGCTCTATGGAAGGATCGTATATTCTCCGTACCCGTTCGCAGACATCGAGGAAATAGATACAAGGGATGCAGAATCGATGGGGGCAACGGTGATAACACCGAAAGATGTCCCCCGAAAGCTATTCAATATCAGGCTCGTGAGCGTGGAAGAAGTAACCTTCAAGGATTGGAACGTTCTGACTATGTCTCCGAGATATTTGGGAGATCCCGTAGCGGCGGTGGCGGCCCCATCAGAATATCTGGCACAAAAAGCGGCGGAAGCTATAAAGTTCAAGTTCAAGAAAATTTACAGGCCTGTGCTAGATGCCTTTGAGGCAATGAGCCTCGATGCTCCAGCGATCAGGGAAAGAATTTTGAAGGGAGAACAGGAGGTTACGGTATCCAAAAACGTTGGGGCTGAGCTTAATTTCTCGGAGGGCGATATAGATAGGGCTGAAAAAGAGTCGGACGTGGTATTAGAGAGAAGCTTCAAGACGAACCGCAGATACCATTTTCAGCTAGAGACGAAGGCATCTCTTTGTGTACCTGAGGTAGATGGACGACTGAGCGTTTACACGACTACTCAAACCATACATAATACCAGGATCCTCATAGGTCAGGTCTTTGGAATACCCCTAAGCCGAATCTCTGTGAAGAGGATCCCGATAGGTGGTTCTTTCGGTTCGAGCATACAGACGAACCTCGTTACACTCATAAGCGTGGCCCTATGCCTGAAGTCCGGGAAACCCGTGAAGATCGTTCTAACAAGAGAGGAAGATATGTACGACCACGCTGATTACGAGATGCACCTCAAGCTCAGGATTGGGGCGAAAAGGACCGGGGAGCTTACCTTTGGAGAAATGCATAACATAATGGACATTGGGGCTCACCAAGTTCAGGCCTATCCTCTCTTGGGAACTGCACTGGGCTGGTTCGTCTCCCTATATAAATGGAAGAATATTTTATATGAAGGAAAAGCTGTTTACACGACTAAAACCCCTTCTTGCGCATTTAGAGGATATGGCGCACCGCAGGTGTCCTGGGCGGTTGAATCTTTGATGGATGAGCTGGCTGAAGAGCTAAAAATGGACCCTCTGGTGCTTAAGCTGAAGAACTACGTCGGTCTCGGTGATGTTTTCTGGGGGCAGGGACCCACGGTTAGAAGCATAATAAGATCCGATGGAGTTAAGGAGCTAGTGGAAAGAGGGAAGCAACTCATAGGTTGGGATAAGAGACAGCCGCCTTCTGCGAAGAAGGGAAGGTTCAGAAATGGCATAGGCTTTGGGAGATCATTCCACACATCTGGAGCAGGGGGGCCCATATCTGGAGAAGTCATTGATTACTCAGGAGCAACGTTGAAATTGAACGAGGACGGAAGCCTCGATTATATAACGGCTTTACAGGACCATGGCGGTGGTACACTCGAAGCGCACGCGAAAATAATAGCAGAGGAACTCGGCGTGCCCCCGCACTTGATAAACATAGTTCCAGCTGACACTAGTATAACGGTTTACGACGTCAACACGCATGCCTCAAGGGGGACATATGTAGGAGGAGAGGCCGCGAGAAGGGCGGCACAGATGGTTAAATCGAAGGTATTCGAAGCAGCAACGAGGATGTTGCCAAAGGCAGTTAATCCGGAAGCCTTCAAGATAAGATATGACGAAGCCTTAGAGCAAGCAGTAGTATATATAGAAGGTATGAAGGATATGAAAGTCACGCTCGCTGAAATAGCTAAGGCCTCATGGCAGAGAAATTGGGGAACCATAGCAGCGACCGTCAGCTATAGGGCGACGTCCGCTCCTCCAACCTTCACAGTTTTCTTCGTTGAAGTCGAAGTAGATACATATACTGGAACAGTTAAGCCAAAGAGGGTTGTCGCTGGGGCAGATCTTGGAACACCGATTAATCCAAAGCTAGCGGAGGGGCAGCTACATGGCGGCTTCGTCATGGGATGGAGCATGGCATACTTAGAGGACACACCGTACCAAAGGGAAACAGGGGAGCTCATGAACAGAGGGATGGCCGTGGATTATAAAATACCAACTTTCGAGGATGCTCCTAGCATCGAGGACTTCAAGGTGATATTCGCGAACACCTACGAGCCAACAGGACCCTTTGGCGCCAAAGGTTTAGGAGAGGCTGCTCTGAACCCAGTAGCTGGGGCGGTCGCCAATGCGATCTACAATGCGATAGGAGTGAGGTTCTACACTCTTCCTATAACTCCTGAGAAGATCTTGGAGTCTTTGAGTGGGGGCGAATGATGATGAGCTCTCTCAATAGGATGAACACTAGGATTATCCCGTTCTCATTCTCCTATCATGAGCCGACGAGCCTTGAGGAAGCCCTTTCTCTTCTTAGTAAGCTTGGAGCAGATGGCAAGATCTTGGCAGGGGGCACCGATCTCATAGTTAAGATGAAGGCGAGGCAGGCGGAGCCGAGGCACATAATCAACATAAAGAAGATCAAAGAGCTTAGATATATCACGGTAGACGAGGATAAAATAAGGATAGGAGCTTTAGCTACATGGAGGGATCTAGAAAAATCTTCTCATATAATTTCGAGGATCCCATCCCTGCTCGATGCTGCTTCGGTGATGGGAGGAGTGCAAATTAGGAACATGGCCACAATAGCTGGGAACATATGCAATGCCTCCCCCGCAGCAGATTCTGCACCACCCTTTCTTGTACATGGAGCTAGAGTAAAGGCCATGAGCGAGAAGGGTGCAAGATTTGTTCCGATCGATTCATTTTTCATTGCCCCAGGGAAAACAGCGCTGATGCCTGAGGAAATGGTAGTCGAAATCGAAATACCTTTGCCTCCACCCAGTAGCTCCTCGGCCTTCTTAAAGTTAGCGAGAACATCGATGGATCTAGCTAAGGTAAGCGCTGCAGCGTATCTTAAGGTCGATGGAGGAACAATAGAGGAGGCGAGGGTAGCTTTGGGCGCGGTTGCTCCAAAGCCGATTAGAGCGCCTAGCGTAGAAAAGGAGCTAATAGGGAAACCCGCGACTGAGGAGACGTTCAAGAACGCATCTAAGCATGTTGTTAAGGACATATCTCCGATAGATGATATAAGATCTACGGCATCTTATAGGAAAAAAACATCTCCGTATTTGGTTACAGATGCTTTGCTCACAGCCCTTTCAAGGATTGGAGGTGAAAAGCGATGATTATAAAATTCAGGCTAGATGGAAGAGATGTATCTGTCGAAGTGGAACCGAACGAACTCCTTTTGAACGTCTTGAGAGACAAGCTTGGAGTTAAGGCACCTAAATATTCCTGCGGAATAGGTGAATGCGGAGCTTGCACTGTACTCTTGGATGGCGAGCCAGTTCTCTCCTGTCTAACATTAGCTGTGGATGCGAACGGGAGGGAGGTAACGACGGCATCCGGGATCAAGGGAGAGGAGGCGGAGATGTTGATGAAGGCTTTCGCCGAGGAAGGTGCGGTGCAGTGCGGTTTCTGCACCCCCGGTATGTTCGTGATGAGCTATGCTCTGCTGCATGAGAAGAAAAGGCCAACTGAGGAGGAAATCAGGGAGTATCTAAGAGGAAACCTGTGCAGGTGTACAGGCTACGTTAATATAGTTAGAGGAATAGAAAAGGTTGTAGAAATGGGTGGGAAGAAATGAAGGAGCTAAGAGGTAAAGATATACTATCTTCGTTCGATTTCGATAGGGAGACTTTGGAGCATCTGTTCGAGGAAGCGGAAACGCTCAGAAAAAAGCTCTCCACTACTCATCTTAAGATCGCGGATTCGAAAACGATGGCTACCGTTTTCTTGGAGCCAAGCACTAGGACTAAGATGAGCTTCCAGATGGCCATGCTGAAGTTAGGCGGGAGTGTAATAGATTTTCAGCCGGAGTCTAGCTCCCTCCAAAAAGGAGAGAGCGACCTAGATACAATGAAGATCATCGATGGCTACTCTCCAGATATCATCGTTTTGAGGCAGAGCAAGCCTTTCTTCCCTCACAGCATAAAGGAAGAGATAGCGGCTCCAATAATCAACGGGGGGGACGGAACCAATGAGCATCCGACGCAGGCCCTGCTGGACGTGTATACCATTTGGAGGGAGCTTAAGAGGGTAGATGGTCTTAGGTTAGGCATAATGGGAGATCTGAAATACGGTAGGACAGCGCCATCCTTATCTTATATGCTTACGTTCTTCAAAGATGTTAAGATATATTACATAGCTCCAAAGGAGCTCAGGCTGAGAGAAGAAGTGAAGGAAAAAATAAGAAATAAAATCTCATTTGTTGAGGTCGAGAGACTCGAAGATATAGAGGAAGAGCTCGACGCTCTCTATGTAACTAGGCTTCAGAAAGAGAGGTTCAAGGACCCCTCTGAATATGAGAGGCTTAAATCAAGCTATGTGGTGAACTTAGAGGCACTTAATAAGCTCAAGAGGATACCCATAATCATGCACCCGCTTCCGCGTGTTTGGGAGCTACCACAGGAGGTAGATTCTTTGCCCCAGGCGAAGTACTTCGAGCAGGCTAAGAACGGAATGTACGTGCGTGCAGCTTTGATAAAGGAGATACTCGGCATATAGAATTCATTGCTTTTTCAATTCGAATCTTGATGCATCCATTTTTTTCATGTGAAACGTCTTTGAGTTTTCGAGTGATCCTTGGCATAAATTAATATTTTACTGGTGATTCTTACAGCTATACATTGAACCAAAAAAGCGTACTAAATGGGCTCTCATTTAGTTGTTCATCGGAGAATGTTCCAAGATATATGATACCGTCGAGCTAAATAGGGTTTTCAGACTTCGGGCTTAAAATTGAAACCGACACGTTAGACACTCCCCTTTGTTTTTATAATTGAAGACCTCGCTGTTCACGGCAAGGATGTCGAGGATTGTGGGAAAAGCTTTTTTGCATCTACTGGGTTAGAAATCTCAGAGGATGTTCCTCTTTGCAGAAGGAAGTTCAAGCATAAGCATAGCCCATGCCTTAATGAGAGGTATGGGATGGGGGAGAGGTGAGCCTTACCCCGAACCAGCAGATGAGGCTAAAGGCGTAAAGCCACCTCTAAACGCTATAAGCCTCGTCCCTCAGGGCGAGGTAGCTCACTTCTCAAGGAAAGCCGGATAGTGCTTCCCTGATCACAACAATGATAAATGGGAAATTTTTTGAATAAAGAGGTATAATATCTGAAAGATCAAGAATAGTTAGTGAAGGTATCAGAGCTTATCAGAATGTTGTTGTAATAAACTTTGGCGCTTAACTCTCTTTTTGCATCTCCCTGTAAAAAGAAAGAAGCACCATAATATTCGCCAGTTGGAGTATCGATCAGCGAAATTTGCTCGCTTCTTTCCTGGACCTCCCACTTTTCCGAATCTAAGTTGAAAACGGAGTAGAGTATTGACAGGTTCGAATATATGCTGGGATCTTGGGACGTAGTGAAGATAAAAATGGTAGCATTCGTGGGAACCGCTTCAGAAACGGGCACGACTTTCAAATACATTAGGTTTACAGGAGCTGTAGATATGTAAGGAGGGGTAGAGGACCCTCCGCCCGAGCTAGAAGCTGTGCCCGCATTATATGAAAAGGACATGCTCACATTTCCTATAGAGCTCAAAATGTACCCGTTCGGCAACGTTACTTTCACGCTAACCTGTGTCGATGCTCTCTGGGGATTCGATCCAACATAATCATTTCTGTTCAGCGACCAGGAAGAAGAGTTTATCGAGAGGTAATATCCTGATGCCATTGAAATGTAAGCTGGAGGGTCCAAGTTCAAAAGATAGCCCTCCCCTCTCAAATCCGTTATAATTGGAGCAGCTACCTTCAAGGCGATTTTAGTAGACCCGAGAGTATCAGGATCTATTATTTCAACAGCTAAATCGCTTTTGAATGAAGTGCCAGATCCATATGAACAAGCATATATGCCATTGCTTGTTGTTGCGGAATCGAAGGCAGAGGCATATATAATGCTGTACGTAGAAGCTGAGGCGTAATAGTTTCCTTGCCAGTCCGGGACTCCCGTAGAATAACTGAAGCTTTTCTCATTTGCTACTAAAGTTGCAACTGACCCATCCAATACCCCAGTCGAGGAGATCGCCAAATTAGCATCACTCAGCGTAGGGTAAACGTAGAGCATCGCTATAAGCGAACCGGATGGCATTTTATAAATTTGGATGTCTGACATGGATGCCTGGTTGAAACCGCTGGCATATAGAACCATCTTCATTTTCTTAAAAGCGGTTAATCCCGAGAACGATTTCGATATCCCAGAACCATCAGCATTCATCTGCACCGTTATTTTTCCGCCCTGTAGATCTTCTACGGTCACGTTAAACGTCCTCGAATTAGGTAGCCAATTCTCCCTTATGCTGAGATTTCCCGTGTAGAATATTATGACTGGGACCCAAACTGGCGATACAGAGAGCGTCCCCGAGACCGAGATACCGGAAGAAGTTGAAAAGGATCCCGAAGATGAGAGCATGTAGGATACAACTAGTCTACTGTTGTTTCCAACGAAATAGGAATTGAACTCCCCCGTTTTATGCATTGTCCCCAGGATGGCGATCTGGGTTGAGGTTGTAACTTCAACTTTAGGGATCTCTTCGGGGGAAAAGACAAAGAGATTCCCCCTTTCCGTTAATACGCCTAGAGAAGCGTTTTTGAACTGAGCTATAAGAGCATAAATGTCTCCAGGCAGGTATAATGGGATCCACTCCTGCTGTGGGATCTCAAAGGAGGTGAAGTTCTCATAGTATATCGTTTCTCTGGAAAAAACGACTAGGCCTACTGCTCTCGACGATATGGTGCTTTTTGCAAGTATGCTTCCGCTTATATTATCTATAGTAAAAAGAATGCTCTCTTCTTTTTTTCCTTCCAGCGATTCCATGAGTTGATTATAGCTTGAAAGATAATTGTACCCTGCTTTCAGCCCATGAGCGGCGTATGCGATCCCGAGAGCAACGATGAAAGCCAGGACTATGGCGCCTAGAGCTTCTGATTGGGACTTCATGCTCACTGCATTCTCACCGCTGTTGCTCCTAAAGATGAATTCCAATAAAAGGCATTACCGTATTTCGTCAAAACGAGTACCGATTTACCTTCGTCGTAATTCAGACCGATGGATGAAAAAGAAAGGCAGGAATTTACTGGGACCGATGTTTTTTCTACCTGAAGGGTTTCGTTTTTTCCATTGAGATTCGATGGGATGATCAGGATTACAGCATCAGTGGATATGGAAGAAGATATGCATGGTCCATCGATGGAGTTGCCTAAGAAAATTTTTTCCGATGACTTCATGCTGAGCAGTTGACCATAGTATTCGAGATCTTTCCAGCCCTCTGAAGCCGAGAAAATTGCCTTGAAAATGCTGAATAAAACAGCTGAGAGCAAGAGAGCCATGAATACGATCGCTATTCCTTCGGCTTGGCATTTATATTTCACTTCCCATTCACCACCTTCAATTCTATTGAACTCCCGCAGCTGTCCCTATACGAAAGAGGCATCCCATAAATGGAGATCAATGAGTAAGAGCCAGAAGGTATTTTTCCAATATCATATACTTCCAATCCCGATGAACCGTTGTATATAATGTAGGCTTTTTCTACATCTTTTGGGCCGTAATTATAAGCTATGACCTGGTAGCCGCTTCCAGTTACAAAAGCGAATACGCTAACTGAAGAATAGCTACAAAACACCCCTCTCTCTACGTTTATTCCTCTTTCAATCAGCTGCGGGATCACAGCCGAAGAAACCACAGCTATTACCAGGGCCATCGCCAGTCCTGCTACTATGTTGGATAACCCTCTGGTCATCATCAATCTTTCCCCAAAATTTATAAAGTGCTTATAAAGTGCTTTTTTAGCTTCATTTTCCTTTTTTAATTCATCCTAATCTTTTGGGATAACGAAAGTGAAGAAGGGCGAAGAAAGGCGATTTTGGTTCAAGCTAAAAGGGGTGGGCTTCACTATACTTTCCACGGAGGAGAGGGATCTCGTCTTATCGGACTTCGCCTCGCTACTTTCGACTGCAAAGGAAGGATTGATTTTAGCTAAAAAAACAAAAAGACATTTCTCATATTTCGGCTATGAGTATGATGCATTTATCCCCGAATTCTACCTTATGACGAGAAATTTTTCTGACATTTCTTATTTCGAGGCAGAAAAAGTCGATGGACCGAAAAGGCCCAAGGTTAAGAGGCTACTTAATCCATATACCTTGAGTCTCAGCGATGGAACCCTTGCTAGAATCCTTGTCGCTTATCGTTTTCCCTCAAATTTACCTGAGGGCGTCTTGTACTCTCTAATATCTGAAGCATCTGAAGTAGCTATACTTTTTAAGGAAATTGAGCATTCGAGGGCCAGTTCCTTGACAGAGAATGTAAGAAGAAGGAGGACGGCATGGGATCACCTAAGAGTCTCCGAAGAATACGAAGCAAGTTCCCTGGAGGAGCTGGCTCTGAGAATATTGAGCGGTTCATCTTTCTTCGAGTTTTATGTCCTCCTAGTTATTGCCTCGTACAACTTGAAGGATTTAAATTCAAAAGAAAAGAGATTGAGGTCCATCCTCAAGGGTTATGGAATTGAGGCAGAACCTCCTCCTATTCAGGAGCAACTATACAGCTTCAATGTGTGTCTGGGCTTTTTATGCGTGGAAAAGCGCTTCTCTGATGCGGAAAGCATGAAACCGCTTTTCTTTCTAATAGATGAGGATCTCCATGATGAGGGTGGCGTGTTCCTCGGTATAAGTGGGACCGGTTCTCCCGTAGTCTTAAACCTATGGAAAAAGCCAAATCAGAACTTCGTTATAATCGGTTCAACTGGGTCTGGGAAAAGCATGGCCGCGAAGATTTTCGTGAAAAGGACAAAGGAGATGGATGAAGGCATTCCCGTGGTGGGCATAGATCCGGAAAGCGAATACACAAGAGCATTTTCTAAGCTGCAGGTTGAGGCTGTGGAGATAAAAGATGGGGAACCTCTAGGTCTGGATCCTTTAAGGCTAATGAGAGATGGTGCTTTAGGGATCGGACAAGTCGCTGATATAATAGCCGAGGCCTATAGTATACCAGAGAAACTCCAGGGAACGCTGAGGAAAGAGCTGTTCTTAGCGAGTGACTTAGTCGAAAGCATAATCGATTTTTCATCGGTTGTTAGAGATAAGGAGCTTTCCAAGTATCTTCAGGGCGCTTCTGTTCCTCCCGATAGCTATGTATTCCAGGGATCCCCTCCTTTCCTTGAGAGAAGCGTCATTTTCGGATTGAGGAATGTTAGGAGCAAGAGGCTCAAAATACTAATCTCGGCTCTTATATCAAGTTATTCGATGAACAAACTTCTTGCAAAGGCTAAAAAGTCAATCTTCTTTGTTGATGAGGCATGGCTTTTCATGGAGACACCAAACATCGTTTCTCTCTTCGAGAATCTTGCTCGAAGAGGAAGGAAGCATGGCGTCGCATTCCTGTACATCACTCAAAGACCGGAGGATTTGGCTAAGAATCCGAGCGGAAGGGCCATAATGGAGCAGTCCTCATCCGTTTTTCTTATGAGGCAAGAGTCTCAGGGTAGAGAGGCAGTAAAGGAGATTTACAGGCTTAGCGAGTCCGAGGCCGATTTTTTAGTAAACGCACCAATAGGGTCAGGAATACTGAAGTCCTGGGGGAAGAGAGTTACGATGAGGATAATCCCCACTGAGGATGAGTTAGAGGCTTTTTCCACGAACGTGAGATAATGATTGAGTTACCTATTTGTAGAAAAGTCTTAAGGTGATCTAAAACGCTTGATGTTTGGGCTTTAGCATCTTGGGGACTCTGGCTTGCCTTCGCATTAGGCACCGGGTCTCTTATCATAGGAAGTATCATGAGAGCGATGGGTAGAGGAAGCTCTGGAAAATATGTGGCATCGGGTATATCCTCGCTTATAGTAGCTTCTTTCGGTTGGGGGCTAATAGAGGCCCTCTACGGCGGATCCGTACCGCCTCTTCACTATGGCTGGGCCTTATACGCGGTTTCAGGTATGCTTTTAGTATCTTCATCCATTTACCTTGCTCTTGGTAGAACATCTGAGGGTGTTTGGGCGTTAATAGGATCTTTCCTAATAGTTGGGCTAGGATTCTTCGTTTCTTCGCTCGCCTTAGGTATTTCTCTCCAGCCTGTAGGTTCTGTGAATGTTGAGCTTTACGCGAACGATTCTATCCTCAAATCCGGAGAACCTCTTAATCTTACCATATCATTGGAAAACGGAACTCCTCCATATTCGATTGAAGTCGACTGGGGAGACAATTCTACCGAGAACTTACAAAACGTCTACGGCAACGTTACACTCCAGCATACATATGTAGTTTCACCTTCCCTTCCAGCGATGTCTGCCACTATTTTGGTCAGAGCGGTAGACAGCTCTGGAAGAGATGGTATGAATGCATTTGGGATATCGGTTCAAAATTCTGACTACTGCCCCGTGGACCTTCCCTTTACATTTAT
>JAEMPT010000134.1 GCA_022759165.1 Thermoprotei archaeon | reverse complement strand
AGCCTTAACCACAAAAGTGTGCCTGAAATCTCTTTTTCCACTCTTTATAAATTAATAGCGGGCCCGCCGGGATTTGAACCCGGGATCTCCGGCTCCGCAGGCCGGTGCCTTGATCCTGGCTAGGCCACGGGCCCTCAACGTTTTATATTAAATGCTGAGAGCTTTAAAATAGGTGATCTCGATTTCCCATGTAGACGAATACCCCAAGTTCAGCGTTAGGGTGGAAATCCTGATAACTTCTGGGGGCATAGTGCTCGGGGGGAAGGGGATAGCTGAGCTCCTCAAGGCTATAGAGGAGACGGGCAGCCTGAGGAGAGCATCTGAGAGGCTTGGAATGAACTACAAGAGGGCATGGATGAAGCTTAAGTTGGCTGAGGCTAAGGCGATGACCCCCCTAGTTGAGAGGAGGAGGGGGAGATCAGGATACAGGCTGACTGACCAAGGTAAAGAGATTGTGCAATTATATTATGAAGCTGAGAAGAAGCTAGTGAACTGCGGCTTTTGATGCTTCCTTATCCAAGCACTTAGCCATCTCAGATACAGCGAACCTCTCTAGGAGCATCCTGTGAACGGGAGGGAGCAAGGGCCTAAGTATCTTCAAGTAAAATGGGAGCTTCAGAAGAGCCCCGCTGGCGAGAGGATGCCCTCCTCCCCCTAGGCATCTCGCGAGCGGGTTCACGTTATATCCTCTAGATCTCAGGGAAATGGATCCATCGGCCTTGATCACAGCAGTTATATCCGTTGATAGCCTCGACATGAGGAAGTGCGCAAGGAGGCTTGAGTTCGGGGGGCCCTCGGGCTTTACGAGAACGGATGCTGTCAAGTCTCCGAACCTGTATACCTTGGATCTCCTCAGGCCCGAATCATATCCTTTCAGCTCTAGGTCTATGTACTCCTCAACGGCCTCGGTTAGCCTGTCGCTCCATATCACGCCCTCGCTGAAAAGCTGAAGCATCTCCCTCTTCATCTTAGACTCCCTCTTCCCGAATGCCCTGTAGTATAGAGGCGCCATGGGCTCCTCCCATTTCCATAGATCAGAGGAGCAAACGGCGTTTACGAGGAGCCAGAGCCCATCGTCTTGGCTAAGACCTCCGAATGCGTGCCTAGCGACAACTCCGGCCCCGCATGTGTCCTTTTCAAGATAAAGCTCAACGCCCGCTCCCTTTATCTCAGAGATCTCTTCCTCCCCCCATAAGTGGTGATCGAACCACTCGACCTTCGCCTTCCCGGCTACTCTTCTTAGGATTTCGAGGACTTCCCCCTTCACCCTTCTGTTCAGCCCTATGTCCATTATAGCGATCCTACCACCGGAGATCTCTGAAGGGAGCGTAGATCTCAGCGATTTTCCAAGAGTGCTTGGTTCGGCGAAGTTCACTGAAACGTCTGAATCCTCTTGGCTTTTCCTGAGGAGGTAAAGGTAAACGCTGGCGGAGGCCACTCCATCCAGGTCGCCGTGCGCGTAGACCATGACTCTGGCCATCTTCTTCACCGAGAGAAATGCATAATGCTGAAAAGATAAATATCCTAAGGAGAATTTAAAGAATACTCGTCCGCCCTCGGGCGAACTTGGGGTGATTAAGGCGAATTACGAGAAAGAGCATCTGAGGAGTCTATCGCTCTCGATCTCAAAGGAAGCTGCCTCCCTGCTTAGGGAATTAGCGGAGATGCCTTCATCTTCGCATAAAGTTCCTGGGACAGTGGAGACCATTGAAGCTGATATGAGATCTGAGGATCTAATACTCGATAGGCTGAAAAAATCTGGCTTCTCAGGGAAGATCATAACTGAGGAGAGAGGATCCCTCAAAATGGGAGATGATCCCATCGTCGCTATAATAGATCCGCTAGATGGCTCCAAAAACTTCTCCCGGTCCGTGAAATGGTGCAGCATAAGCATCGCATTCGCTGACATGAGTAAGGAAGGGATGGATGCGATCATAGCTGGAACCGTTTGCCCCATATTCTGGGATGAATGCATAAGCTTCTCGAGGGGATCTGGGGTATACTTAGAGGATAGGAGAGTGAGCAGAGAGGAGGCGCTTGGATTCACGAGGGAGAGGAGGAAGGAAGGCGGCTTCTACGCTGTATACATAGATGAGGACTATGCAGCGGAGGATATCGCTGAAATTCGAAGAAGGTTGGGGGGAAGGAAGGCATCTTTCAGGAGCCTCGGAAGCGCTGCCCTTGAGCTCGCATATGTTGCTATAGGAAGGATAGATGCTTTCGTGGATGTGAGGTCTAGGCTCAGAATAGTGGATGTGGCGGCTGGGGCTGGGATGGTCGCGGAGCAAGGTGGGAAAATAATGGAGAAGGAGGGGAACGCCCCAAGGCTTAGCTTCGAGGGGATGCAGAGGTTCAAGAGCTTTTTGGCTTACCTTGAAGATCCCGGCATAGCATTCGTTCCTGAGAGGAGGGGTGTTTGATTTGACTTGGAGCTTGTCATCTAATTACAGCTACGGAGAGATAGAGAGGACAGTCTCTGAGTACTGGAAAAAGAACGGGATAAGGGAGAAGGTACTCAGGATGGCATGGGAAGGAAGGGAGAACAGACCCTTGTTCTCATTCCTAGAGGGACCTCCTACTACGAACGGCTTCATGCACGCTGGCCACGCTAGGGGAAGGATATACAAGGACGCAATGGTTAGGCTTCACATACTCTTAGGCTATAGAGTCTGGGCGCAGGGAGGATGGGATACCCAGGGATTGCCAGTTGAGCTGGAAATAGAGAAGAAGTTCGGGGTAAAGAGCAAGAGGGAGATAGAGGAAAAGATAGGGGTCTCTAGGTTCATAAACGAGTGCAGGAAAAGCGTGGACTTTTACATAGAGGAGTGGGTCAAGGACAACGAGAGGCTAGCGATATGGCTTGACTACGAAAACGCTTACCAGACGAGGAACCCGAGATATTTGGAGACCGTATGGTCATTTTTGAAGAGATCGCATGAGGAAGGCCTGCTTTACAGGGCATACAGGGTTGTGCCTAGGTGCCCAAGATGCGGGACGGCTCTGAGCAACCACGAGTTGAGCTTAGGAACAGAGATCGTTAAGGATCCAAGCCTTTACTTCAAGGTGAAGGCAGAGGATGGGGATTATTATTTCCTCGCCTGGACGACGACCCCTTGGACGATAATAGCGAACAGGGCTCTCGCGGTTAACCCGGATGCTGACTACGTTTTGGTGGAGGTTGGGGGGGAGAGATACGTGCTTGCCGAAGCTCTCATGGGAGCGGTGCTATCTAAGCTGAAGGATCCTAAGGCGAAGATCCTATCTAGGTTCAAGGGAAAGGAGCTCCTGGGGAAAAGCTACAGGCACCCACTCGCTGAGGAGGTCCCAGCTAATTCCTCATGCCGGAAACCTAACTGCACTGTGGTCGCAGCTGACTACGTTACTCTCACAGAGGGGACAGGCATCGTTCACACGGCTCCCGCCCACGGACCTGAGGACTTCGACACAGGGAACAAATACGGCCTCCAGGTATGGACTCCACTCAAGGAAAACGGTGTCTTCGGGGAGGAGGCCGGGGAATTCGCGGGGCTCTGGTTCAAGGAAGCAAACAAAAGGGTTGTGGAGGAACTGAGCAAAAAGGGCTTAGTTCTTCACTTCGAGGAGATAGAGCACGAGTACCCCCACTGCTGGAGGTGCGGGACCCCTCTGATTTACTACCCGAGCGCGCAGTGGTTCTTCAAGACGACTGCCATAGTTGAAAGGATGAGGGATGTTTTGAAGGACACTGTATTCAGACCTAGCTGGGGTTACAGCAGGATGGACTCCTGGGTGTCATCGAGCAGGGACTGGTGCATATCGAGGGAGAGATACTGGGGAACCCCCCTTCCGATATGGAGGTGCGATAGGTGCGGGGAGATCAGGGTCTTCGGCTCGATAAAGGAGCTGGAGGAGGCATCGGGGAAGGAGGTAAAGGATCCACATAAGCCGGATATAGATGAGATCGTGCTTAGATGCCCCAAGTGCGGTGGGGAGATGAGGAGGGAGCCATTCGTCGCCGACGTATGGGCTGACAGCGGCGTAGCTCACACTGCTGCCCTGAGACAGCTTGGGCTAGAGCGATTGCATAGCACCATATATCCTTACTCATTCGCCCTTGAGCCACCGGAGCAGGTGAGGGGCTGGTTCTACACGCTTCTCATAACGAGCACGGTCCTCCATGGGAAATCCCCCTACAGGAAGCTGGGGATGCATGGGCTCATATTGGACAGCGATGGGCAGAAGATGAGCAAGAGCAAGGGGAACGTTGTAATGGCTAGGGATTCTGTTAAGAGGCATGGAGCAGATCAGCTTAGGCTCTTCATGTGCTATAGGAACTCCCCTTGGCAGGACATAAGGTATGTGGACAAGGAGATAGAGGAGATAGGCGGGAAGCTCAGGATAATATACAATGTGGCCAGGTTCCTCCTATCGTATGCGCAGCTCGATGGATGGAGGCCGGATAAATTAGAGAAGGATCTGGAGGGCGCTTCCCTCGTGGATAGGTGGATATTGGCTAAGCTAGATGAAGTCATTAGAACTACGGTTGAGAGCGCTAGGGACTTCGATTTGCACCTAGCATCTAAGTCTCTCTATGATTTCCTAGTTGAAGATGTGAGCCACAAGTACGTTGTAGCGATAAGGAGGAGAGTTTGGATCGAGGGGGATGCCCCGGAGAAGAGGGCCGCATACGCTACGCTTTATACCGTGCTCAGGAGATCGATCCCGCTGATGGCGATCTTCACGCCATACCATGCAGAGTACCTTTACCATTCTATAGAGGATGGGCTGGGGGGAGCGAAGAAAGAGAGCGTCATGATGGAGGAGATCGAGGGGGCTCCGGAGGGACTAATGGATAAGAGGGCCGCATCTATAGTTGAAAAGACTTTCAAGGCCATAGACTCGATATTGGCATACAGGGCTGGGAAAAACATGAGAAGGAGGATGCCCATCAAGAGGGTCTCCATAGACCTTGGCCAAGAGCTGAGCGAGAAGGAGATGATGGAGATAAAGGAGCTCGTCTCCAGCCTAGCGAACGTGACGGTTGTGGATATCTCATCATCCAAGCCAAATTCATTCGTGGCGGAGCTGCAAGTTGAGCTTGGAGGGGGTGCTAAGGTCTACATAATAGAGGAGAGCGACGAGGAAACGATGCTCTTGGGATACGCGAAGGAGCTTATAAGGAGGATACAGCTCATGAGGAAGGACGCGCGCCTCAACTACGACGATTTCATAAGGGTGGAGCTCTCTACGGGCTCAGAGGTGCTCAGGAAGGCCCTTTCAAAATATGCGGACTATATAAAGGGGGAGACGAGGGCATCGGAGCTCAGGGAGGGATCAGCGCAGAATGGGAGAGAATTCGAGATAGATGAAGAGAGGGTGAAGATATATATAGAGAAAGCGTGAGCTCTACCCTTTTCAGAGCATTGGCTTACTGTAGAAGCTCGCCCACCCCAATTCCTCTAAATCTTTTAAGTAGGGCCACCTGCTCCTCTGTTTTTCAACTGATCCGAGATCCAACTTTACCCTGATCGCCTGCTCCAGGCTTCCCGTGTCAGCTATAAGTTCTCCGTTTGGCGCTGCGACTACGCTCCCTCCTCTCACGGGTCTACCATCGGGGTATGTGGACTCGGTCAGCATAACGGTTGCCCAATAAACGGTGTTCTCGGCGGCCCTGACTGAGGCGAGGCTCCTCCAAAGGGCGGCCCTATTAGCAGGTATGCTTGCAGGGTTCAATATGACTTCAGCGCCTCCCATCGCTAGGCGCCTTGCTAGCTCCGGATATATAGCGTCAACGCATATGAGTGAAGAGATCCTCGCGAATTTTAGGTCGATTACCCTGAGAACCTTGCCACGAGAAACTTTTTCCCTCTCCCTCATTGGGAGGCTGGGGAATATCTTCTCGGATACCAGTGTCATAGCGCCGCCAGGCGAGATGAGATAGCTCCTGCTGAAAACGCCATCCTTCGTCTTAACGTAGAATGCGCCTGGGAGTATATGCATGTTCAGATCTGTTGAGAGGAGCTGCAGGGGGGCAAATATCTCTTCCAGCCTCTCCTCTTCAACTGCGACGGAGCCGAACCACATCTCTGGCATCACTGCTAGCGATTCTGACTCTATTCTAACCTCCCCGAGCTTCTTAACGGCTCGCAGTAGATTCTCCTCTATTCCATGATACTTCCTCCCATGCTGGTAAAGTATCAGCTCGAACTCTCCTCCCAAGCTAACCGCCTCTTCAGGGTCATATTTTCAATTGAAACGGCCGGGATAAAAGGGTTCCTTCTCAGAAATTGAGGCTGCCCGTTAAAGTTTTAATCCTCCACGCTAAAAAGATTAAGCGCGTTCTTCTGGGGGAAATCATAAAATTGCGAAGCAAGCTGAAGGACATAGCGTATATTAGGAAGCTGCTTCAAAGCATGGGCGTCGATGAGATAGCTAGAAGGATGTTCATCACGAACAGCTTCGATAGCCTAATAGCTGTAATAGGTATCATACTTGGGAACCATATCTTCGGGACTTCATCAGCACAATCATATATGGGATCCGCGCTGGGCGGGTCGATAACGATGGGGATATTCAGCTCCTTCTTCGGTGTATATTTCACGGAAAAGGCCGAGAGACTCAGGGAGCTGAAGGAGCTCGAGGAGCAGATGCTGGCTGACATAAAGGAATCCATATATAGCGAGGTAGTCAGGTTAGCTCCTGTATACGTAGCGCTCTGGAGCATGGCCGGGGGGATCCTGTTCACGATTTTGTCCCTCACACCCTTCTTCCTTAGCATCAAGGGACTTCTCGGAGTTCATGAGGCGGTTTTCGCTTCAGTAGTTATATCGAATGCAGTTATCGCGTTACTGGGAGCATACATGGGAAGGATAAGCGGTGAAGGAAGGTTGAAGGGCTGCCTCAGATTTCTCGCTTTGAGCTTATCAGCTACAGTGGTTCTCGAGATCATATCGTTATTACATGGATAAAATGATCGAGAAGTTACGAGAATCTTAAAAATGTCACGGACAGGATCATTGCTCGTCTATTTGCCATGCCCGCTACACAGAGTTTATTAATCATGTATAGCGTCATCGATAATCCTAGCATTAATGGTGGTAACGAATGAACAGCTGGACTTTGGCGGTAATAGTAATAGTCATAGTAGCATTGGGAGGAGTTGCATATTATTCGCTTTCGCATCAGGGGTCTCCTGCCCAGACGCAAACTTCCACCAATACCCAAACGGCTACGCAGACCCAAACATCGCAGCCTACTAGCACCACAACTGGATCATCTTCACAGCGCATATTGAAGGTGGGTACTTCGCCGGATTTCCCGCCGTTCGAGTTCATCGACGACAAGGGGAACATAGTTGGATTCGACATAGATCTGGTTAACACTCTAGCGAACATGACTGGATACAAGGTGCAAATAGTCTCCATGTCCTTCGATAGCCTCATACTGGCGTTGCAAAACAAGCAGATAGATGTGATAGCAGCTGGCCTTACAATAAGGCCGGACAGGGAGAAGGTTGTAGCATTCACGATACCATACTGGAACGCTACCATGTCCATAGTGGTTAGGAACGGGAGCAGCTTCATGCCCAAGTCTTTAGACGACCTGGTTGGGAAGACTGTTGGCGCTGAGACATCGACGACGGGGGAAATGCTGCTCAAGGACTATGTCAACCAAACTGGAAAGCAGATAAACATAAAGAGCTACGAGAACTTCATCCTCATAGTCCAGGACCTGGTTAATGGAAAGCTAGACGCTGCTATGATCGATACGCCTGTTGCCCAGTCCTTCATGAAGCAATATCCAGTCACTATATCCGCTACCATAGACACGGGCCAGAGGTTCGGTCTAGCGGTGAATAAGGACGATACGCAACTCCTTAACCAGCTAAACGCGGCACTCCAGCAGCTCCTCAACTCGCCCGAATGGGATAAGCTCGTCAGTAAGTGGTTCGGCTGAGGTGCTCTTTATTGCCGGCCTCAATTCAAGCCTTTTTTCCATATATACACATAATTATCGGCGCTTTATGGGTTACTTTATCGCTTTCTGTTCTAAGCTTCGCTCTCGGCTTCTTGATAGGAGGGGCTCTCCTCTTCGTAAGGACTTTCTCGGGGAAGAGGATCTCTGCGATCGTAGATGGGATGGTGGATGTACTAAGGGGTATCCCGCTCCTCGTCATGCTCTTCCTCATATTCTATGGTCTGCCAGCCCTAGGACTCCAGATACCGAAGTTCCTCGCAGCAGTTCTGGGTATGGGGCTCCTCTCGGGCGCTTATCAGTCCCAGATCTTCAGGTCATTGCTGCAATCGGTGAGCTCTTCGCAGTACGAGAGCTCCCTAGCAATAGGTCTGGATAAGTGGGGAAGCTTCAGGTACGTCATATTTCCTCAGGTCCTCAGGTTATCGATCCCTGCACTCATAAACGAGTACACAGTGCTGCTTAAGGATACCTCGGTTGCCTATGCTATAGGGGTAACTGAGATGTTCACGCAGTCGGTCCATGTAGCTCAGGCGCTATTGAGCTTCACCTATCCCTTGGTCTTCGTCTCCCTGGTATATTTGGCCATATGCTTTTCCTTATCCTCAATAGCCAACAGCTTGTACAGGAAGCTTTCCTACGGATACAGCGTACAAGAATACATAGGAGGTGGTTGATTTGAGTCAGGTAATAAGGATCGAGGATGTATGGAAGTACTACGATGGCAGGGCGGTGGTTAAGGGAATTTCTCTCTCCGTGAACAAGAACGAGAGGTTCGTGATCATAGGTCCATCCGGCTCAGGCAAGTCAACTATGCTTAGGATGATGAACATGCTCGTGAGACCTGACAAGGGGAGGGTCTTCTTCAAGGATGTTGAGCTCACATCCCCCGGTGTGAACCCCATAGAATATAGGAAGAAGATAGGCATCGTTTTCCAGCACTACAACCTTTTCCTGCACATGACCGTCCTGAAAAACGTCATGTTCGGCCTGGTCAAGGTAAAGGGGATGAGCCAAGAATTGGCTAAGAAGAGAGCCATGTCTGCGCTCGAGTCCGTGAGGATTGGCAAGAACCTGTGGGACAAGTACCCTTCGCAGCTCTCTGGCGGAGAGCAGCAGAGGGTAGCAATAGCGAGGGCCCTAGCGATGGAGCCAGAGGTAATGCTGTTCGACGAGCCCACATCCGCCCTCGATCCGGAGCTAACTGGAGAGGTCCTGGAAGTCATGAAGGAGCTGGCAAGAGGCGGCATGACCATGGTGGTGGTTACGCACGAGCTAGGTTTCGCAGCATCGGTCGGTTCCAGGATAGCGTTCATCGATAGCGGGGAGCTCGTAGAGGAAGGGACTCCTAAAGAGGTTCTATTTTCGCCAAAGAAGGATAGGACCAGGGCATTTCTCGAAAAGATGTGGGAGCTATATAAGATAGAGCCGGAGTGGTGAGCCTTGCTGGGACTGGACATATTGATGGAGAACTGGGAGGTTCTGCTGAAGGCTCTGGGCTACTCATTGCTCGTCGCAGTTGCATCGTTCTCCATCGGCTTCCTTCTGGCCTCAGCCGCGACCGTAGTTAGGCTGTTCTCCTCTTTTAGGCTTCCGAGGTGGCTCGTTAGAGGGTATGTGGAGGTCTTCAGGGGCACGCCCATGATGGTTCAGCTTTTCTTCATTTATTATGCTTCACCGTCTATAGGGATAAATTTATCCCCGCTCCAGGCATCGATAGTAGCGTTCGCATTGAACTCTGCGGCATACCAATCAGAGTACCTGAGGGCCGGGATGATGAGCGTGCCCAAGACTCAATATGAAGCGGCAGAGTCGCTGGGGCTCACAAAGTGGGCCTCGATCTCCAGCGTGATGCTACCAATAGCTCTTAGGGCCTCTCTTCCATCTCTAGGCAACGAGCTGGTCGCGCTTTTCAAGTACTCTAGCATAGCTTCATTCGTGACGCTTCCGGAGCTCTTCTACGTAGCTCGATACATAGCAGCGGGTAGCTTCAGGTATCTCGAGATGTACCTTGTCCTCGCCTTGATATACGTGGTTGTGGGTTTTCTCTTAGCTAAAGCGTTCAGAAGGGTAGAGAAGCTGGTCTTTGTCCCGGGTCTCATGCATTAGAGTGAAACAGCTCCCGCGCATAGAGAGCTGAATCGAGGAGGGCGTGGAGGGCTAAAATTTTTGAAGCTAAGGAGAGCTCCAGCGCCTCCTCAGCGAAAAGAGCAGCGGCCATCGGCCTGTTTCCTTCCTCCAGTTGCTCTATTGCGCTCCAGTAAGGATGATCCTCTTCGCGCTTAAGCATCTTGGGCGATTCCGTCATGCTTTCCAATGGAAGGACTATCTCGCTCGATAGGTCTGAGGGCTCGTTTATGTTCAAGAACTCCCTCGGACTGACGCCTTTCTTAAGAAGAGAGACGATCGGGACTAAACTGATGGAAAAGCAGCTCCTCGCTGGGTCAGTTGCCCTCATAGGCTTTATATTTAGAGCCTTTTCGAACCTAAGCAATCCGTTCTTAGAATAAATTGAAAGCAGCGGTTCGACTCTCCCATCAGGCCACAGCGGTAGACTCGCTTCGGGTAGTGAGGCGATGTTCTCTTGGTTAATTGCCAAGATCCCAACTGGCAGCTCCGGTCCAACGAAAGGTGTATCTGCAGAGACTATGAAAAGGAATTCGGACTCTGATGCCTTAGCCCCAGCCAACATCCCAGCCAGGGGCGTGTACTCTTCGACCTCGTCGGGAACGATCAAAACGTTCTCTTTGCCCGAGAGAAGATCTTCGAGCTCCTCTACTCTGCTCTTCTTCGCCGTTACTATGATCCTGGAGAATTTGCCTTCCAGTGACTCAATGAGTTTCAAGATGGCTGGCTTTCCATCGATTTCCACGTAGAGCTTATCTCTTCCTCCCTTCTCCCTGAACCTTCTTCCTCGTCCCCCGGCCAATATTACGGCATCCATCTCCTCCAGTTCCATGCTGAAGAGCATCCCCGGTGAATTAAAAAAGAGCTTAGAGAAGTTTCCTCAAAATTGACACGACGTCCTCTTTGCTCATCTCAGGCAGACCGGGGAAGCGCCTGCTGTCGTAGAGGGGCCATGAAACCTCAACCGCTTCTCTAATCTTCTGCTCGTTGAAACCGTAGTCTGAGAGCCTCAGGTTGAAGCCCACGGATTCCTGGAACCTCCTGAGCGCCTCACCGGCCTTCTCGTAGTCATCGGGGGAAGGTCTTAGGGAAGGGTCTAGAGCCCTCATTACTTCCCAGGTCTCCGTGGGTCTAACGCTGTAGAGGAGCTTGATGAACTCTGGACCTATAATAGCTAATCCTGCCCCATGCTCCAGCTCTGGAACAACACCGCTTAGTCCGTGCTCTAGTCCATGTATTATGCTTGTACCCGCCATATCGATGGCGATCCCCGCTACCATACTGGCGTAAAGAAGCATATACCTCGTTTCAATGTCCCTTGGCCTTTCGATTGCCGATTTCAAATGCTCCCTGATCTTCTCCGTTGCCACTCTGGAAAGATCTCTTACCATCACGTTCGATGCTGGATTAACGGCGGACTCCAAAGAATGGTAAAGCGCGTCTAAGGAGGTGAACATCGTTTGACTCTTGGATAGAGTGAGCATGTATTTGGGGTTATCGATTGAGACGTCGGGATAAGCGACAGCCGTCCCCAGTTTCTCCTTCGTTCTCGTTATAGTGGCGACAGCGTACCTATCGACCTCTGTACCCGTGCCATGTGTCAGGTTAACTGCAACCAAGAACAAGTGCTTGGAAGCCCTCGCTATCCACCTGAGATATTCCTCTGGCTTTCTCCCCTCAGCAAAAGCAGTAGCTGCTAGCTTTGCTGAATCTATAACGCTGCCTCCACCTATAGCTATGATTGAGTCTGCTCCGAAGCTGTTGAGCTCCTCGACTATTTCCTCAACGATCTCGACGGTGGGGTTGAACCTGACCTTATCGTAGATTTTCCTCTCGATGGAGAGTTCGTCGAGAACTTTGAGAACATCGTCTAGAGCGCCGCTGTCCTTTGCTGACCTTTTGCCCGTCACTATCAGGCTTCTCTTTTTTCCAACTAGGTGATCCTTCGCCTTTTCCGTAGCCTCTGGACCGAAATATAATGTGGTACCACCGTAAACGAACCTAAATGTTTTGAGATCTGCCATGTCTCATCATCTCTTTCAGTGATTTGTAGACTTGCGATGCATATTCTTTTTTATTCTTAATATTTTCAAAGGTTATATCCTCGTCCTGTACATAGGATTTTCCCAGAAGCAGAGATAGCTCTGCTCGTGATAGCTCGTACCCTAGGTAGGCCGCATGCTCTTGAGAAATGTTATTTATTCTCCGTAGCATGGACTTGTAAAGCGCCCTCGCTGATGTCCCTCTCAAACACAGTAAATTTTTATCCATGGAATGTGCACATACGGTTATTCTACCTTTTTCAACGTCTACGCCTATCGTGAAGTATACGTCTTTATCTAAATCTGCCTTGGGCTCCTCGCTGATCTCCTCAACCTGGGCTTCAGGTGGCAGCTGGAAGCTCAGCGGGGGATCTTTCTCTTTAAGAAGAAGGAGATCCAGTCCGCAGTTGTGCGGGGGGGCATTCGCCTTCAATGAATAAGAGGTCATTAGCGAAGCGATCCTGGCCTCGAAAGTCATCCCCTTTGCCTTCCATGACTCCTCCGATGTCAGCATCACGCTGACACCTATCTCACCTAACACCTGAACTAGGAGAGCGACAATTCCCGGGGAGTCGGCGTCGAACAATTCTACCACGTTGGAAAGCCCTGCGAAGATTGGAATCTCTTTTAAGTTCGCGGCAGAAAGCCTATAGGCTGCCAATGATTCACTGAGACCTATGCCTGGGGGGTTCAATATAGGGTCCGCAATAATCTTCTCGAACCCAAGTTTCCGAGCAGATTCGACCGCCTTGGCTAACATAGAGGCGGATTCCTCGGCATCCCCTGGCACTATACCTTTCATAGGATCCCCTGGTATAACGACGAACGCTTTATCTTTAACCTCTCTTAGGGCCTCCATATTACCCAAATGAAGAGATAATAGGACTTCAGCTCCTCTCTTTGCCCCCTCGATGAGGGCTTTCATATTCGCAGAATCGACCCCCAGCACAGCATCGTTGAGCCCCCTCTCCACTGCGGCGATCCTCTTCGTGCTCTCCTCAAGGCTTTCTCCTAACGGGATTCCTACAACTACTATATCAGAACCATTTTCTTCTAATATCCTCGCGTGCTCCTCGAGCGACCCAGGCGAAAGAGTAACGGGGGTCTCTGAAGCTATCATTATCGGTGGAGCCCTAAGCGGTACGGCAATTCCACCGATTTCGAACGCTTTCTCATAGCGTCCATATACTTCTTCTAAAGTCTTCATGAGGGAGCCTTCTTCATGCAGCTTGAGCACCGACTCAGCTGGCTCTAAGGTAGAAAGCGGGATTCCTTCTGCCAATGCCTCCAGGATCTTCGGTAAAGTAGAGGGGTTTATGCCTCCTTTGTATACTTGAGCACCAACTGCTTCTGCTATCGTTTTAGCGTCTCCCTTAACTGTGCCAGGTATTATTATGACGTCACACTTTCGCAGTGCTTCAGTTAACCTTCGGTCGCTCTCGATGAAGCGCCTGATAATTTCCGTCGTTGCCAAGGAAATGACAGAAACATTGACGGGGAATACGTTTATTTCAATGACCCCACGGCCCTCGATCTTCCTCGATATCTCCGATATGATGGGGTAAGCTTTCTTCCCCGTGATAATCCCGACTCTGATTTTCTTCCCTTCACCCCGCATTTCGGAAACCTCTAGGGTCAAAAAGGTATGATAGTAGATCCTATCTCCTCACCATTGAGGACTCTCAGCACGTTCCTCGGATCCTCTCCACTGATCACGTGGACTAGTATCTTGCTCCTCTCTATTATAGTCAGGCTTGGGGGATCAAGGAGCTCGTATTTACCGGCAAGGGCACTCTGCCTCTCCAATATTTCCCTCAATTGGAGCGTAGTTATCTTTTTTATTAGCTTAGCGCTTTTATCCAAATTAGGGTCCTTATCGTAGACTCCCTCGACCTTAGTTGCATTTATTATTTTATTTGCCCCGACCAACTCCGCCACAACCGCCGAAACCGCGTTAGTCGATTGACCTGGCTGGAGGCCTCCTATGACCATTATTCTCTCTAGGGGATCCTGCTTAGCGTTAAGGATTTCGTCTACGTTCCTTGGGGGGTAGGGAAGAGCTATATCGGAAAGGGCTGTAATAAGCAAGTGCGCGTTAAGCCTGGTCACATCGATTCCTAGCAAGTCGAGCATGGACTCGCTTGCCCCGAGGCTCCTTGCGCTCTCTATATAAAGTCTGGCCATCTTACCTCCTCCCACGACAACCATAGGCCTGTAGCCCATGCTCCATATATCCTTCAATAGCTCGGCATATCTCTTTACCATTTCGGGTCTATCCGGCTGAATGAAGCTCCCACTTATCTTTATGACGATTGGTATCCTCTTCTGCATCGCCGTTCTCACTCCATCACATAAACAAGTTTCTTGACGAAAACATGCCTTCGGCCGATGCACGTTAAGGCCTCATAGGCTATTCGAATGTCCTCAACTCATACCTGAACTCTATAGCTTTAAAAGCTTTGCCCGAGCCCAGTTTTTTATTGAATAGATTGAAAAGCATAGATTTTCGGTAGTCTCCCTTTTTGGTAGGGCTAAAGCGAGGAATTTTTTATATTCACCATCAAAGCGAGGCCAGGCCCCTCTCAGATACTAGGCCGAGTATCTTCTGCACATTCACAAGCAGGGGTCCCTCACCCGATACGAGAACAGATACTCTGTCTTCTTCAGAAATATGGAACAGCCTTTCGCCGTCAGCTTCAACATAAAACCCAGGAGAAAGCGCTATCTTTTTCCCCACTGGAACGAGCTCAAAGCTTCCGATGCTAACTTCTTTAACGACTCCTGGGTATACGGCAGCCCTCACCTTTTTGCCACCGCCGAATTTCACCCTTAAAGCAAATTTCGATGAAGGACCGAGAGCTTTAAGCATTCCGCCAACGGATGAGAGCCCTATGCCTGCGGGGTCCGCTATACCGATGACGCTATCCAACACCCTCGAGACGTCTATCGTAGCTGCCCCCCTGAAAGGATAGTCTGTAACGGAAACCTCCACTAGCCCTACTCCTTCCTGCCTGCCATTTATCTCTATAACAAGCTTCTTAAGCCGTATGAGGGCTTCCTCTGGACTAACCAGCCCCCTCAAGAAATAACCTGCTGCAAGTCCAGCCGCAGTCCCCTCCATATAATACGGGACGGTATTGTTCGTTCCTGTGGAAAGTGGTAATATCGGAGTTTCCCCGGATGATTCCGATATTATTCTTACCGTTCCATCGCCTCCTAACGATATGATGAGTGGGGAGCCTAGTTTCTTTAATTCTTCTACGGCTTTTCTAGTATCGTTCGAATTACCCTCTACTTCCATTTCGATCGGAGTTACCCTTATACCATCGTTTGATACCGCATCAATGAGGTTCTTGTATATTCCCAAGTAGTCAGGCATTATCGCGAACTCCTTTATACCTATTCCAGCCATTCCACCTAGGACGCTCCTCGTGAGCCTTACCTTCATGTTATTGTCCATGAAGGCTGCTGTAGAAGTAAGCCTCCTCAAATCGGTGCCGGCGACGGGATTTATTATTATTCCTACCGGACTAGCTTGTGAGCCAGTATTGTATACATTCACTCTATTTCCACCAACGGATCTCCGGGCTTGATCTCTGTCTCCTTCTGCGCTATAATTCTCTTGATCTTTCCGTCAACAGGAGATTCGACCTCGACGCGTATCTTTGAAACCATTATAAGGCAAAGGATCTCCCCCTTCTTAACCGGCTCTCCCTCTTTTTTGTACCACTCTGCCACAACGCCAGGTCCATACCTGGAAACGTCCCACTTATTAGGAACATTTACTATCATATCTGAGACCACCTCCATTCTTATAAAGGAAGTTGTTTATAAAAAAATTATATATTAGATTATTTTCCTAGGGATCTTTTAACGCTCTCAACTATCTTATCTGTTGATGGAAGAACGAACGTCTCAAGAGGCCTGCTATAAGGTATAGGAACGTCTGGGACAGCTATCCTGGTGTAGGACTTCAAGTATGGGAGAGCTTCTTCCGCGGCGACGGCCGCCAGCTCTCCTGTGAGCCCATAGCTCAGGTAATCCTCATCCACCACGACGAGATGACCTGTGTCCTTGACGCTATCTAGAACAGTCTTCCTATCGAGCGGCTTCAGCGTTCTGAGGTCGATTACCTCTGCTTCGATGCCTTCGGAAGCCAGTTTCTCGGCTGCCTCAATAGCTCTGTGAACAGTCATGGCGGCGCCAACTATGGTAACATGCCTCCCTCTCCTCACGACCTTGGCTTTCCCTATTGGAACCTGATAAGGCTCCTCTGGTACGATGTTGACCGAGCTCTGCGGATAAGGCATCCAAGGGAGACCCATGAGTCCTTTATGGAACATGTACATTATGGGGTTGCCATCTCTTATCGAGCTTATCATCAGTCCCTTTGCATCGAAAGAATTCGAGGGAACGACTACCTTCATCCCTGGAACATGGGAGAAAATAGCATAGAGAACCTGCGAATGCTGTGCTGCATCGCTGTATCCTCCTCCAATCGCTGTTTGCATCACCACTGGAACCTTAACGCTTCCCCCGCTCATGTAGTGGTTCTTCGCTATATGATTATACATCTGATCGAATCCCACACCGAAGAAGTCAACGAACATCAGTTCAACTATAGGTTTCAATCCGCTCATCGCTGCTCCTAAGGCTGCTCCGAAAAAGCCTGCCTCCGAAATGGGAGTGTCTATTACTCTCTCTGGGCCGAACTTGTTATAGAGCCCGTAAGTTGCCCCGAAGATCCCACCATATAAGCCGACATCCTCTCCCATCACGATTATCGTCGGATCCTTCTCCATTTCCTGCGCAATGGCTTCGCTTATCGCTAAGTACATTGGTAGCCTTCTGCTTCCCTTCACCTCTGGCTCAGGAGGAACGGAAGATGGGGCGAAGACGTCCTCGAGGGCCTCTTCTGGCTTTGGATATGGACTCTCAATGGCGAACTTTATAGCTTCGTCCACCTCCTTCTTAGCCTCATCAGCGATCTTCTTGTCGAGCTCTTCGCTCAGCCACCCCCTCCTCATCAGCTCGTTCTTCGTCCTAATTATAGGGTCATTAGCCCTCAGCTTTTCGACCTCCTCCTTTGGCCTATAGATCTCGGGGTCACCCTCGAAGTGCCCGTAAAGCCTGTAGGTTTCTATTTCAATGAGAGTTGGTCCTTTGCCGGAGCGTGCCCTTTCAACCGCCTCCTTTGAAGCCTCAAACATGGCAAACGGGGCATTGTCCGGTATGAATACCCCAGGTATGCCATATGCCACTGCTCTATCCGCATTCCTTGAAACCGCTGTCGAT